>CAJOOA010000072.1 GCA_905236055.1 Candidatus Gastranaerophilales bacterium
AAAGCTTCTTTCAAAGAAAATCTTTTAAATCTAACCCACCAACTCAGTATCGTCAGATTCAGAAGCTTTCACCATAATAGCATGTTCAACGGAATTTTCTTTTTTAAAGGAACTTTCCTGAACAACTTCTTCGAATCCGAACTCATCTCGGGCTTTTTTCATTTGTGTTTCGTCAACGAGTTTCTTTGCCAATTCAGCAATTTCGTAAACTAATTTATATCTGTTATCTGTTTTTTCGTTTAATTCCCAAGCTACTTTGATAATTTGGTCCATTTCTACCTCTGTGATTAAGATATTTAACAATCTTTTACGATTGTATAACTAAAAATTTTATTTGTCTAGTGGGGAAAATATATTTTTGAAATAACAAATTAGCGGCAAGTACTGGCCTAGCCAAGCATTGCAACATTAGTTTTTCCAAACTTTGCGGATAAATCATCAATATGATGTATCAAATAAAGAATGGGTTCTAAATCTTTTTCATTAAGGTCTATAATAGCACCCCAATCCGTTCTTGCGTGATGTGCGGCAATCATTCTCGCAACACGTTTAAAACCTGCGTTCATACATATTGAAAATCCGTATTGTGAATGGGTTATCCATTCTTTTCTAAAGTCTTCATTATAATCAATTAAGCCGGATTCCACGTCAATTGTGTATTCAAATACCTTTCCTATATCGTGCAGAAGACACGCTGCATAAACTTCATCTATGTTAACTCTTTGGAAAAATACTTCCATATTTGCATCCGCATATTTAAGACATTCCAAGATGTGAACAATTAATCCACCTATGTAATTGTGGTGCATCATTTTTGCACCGGGGGCAATTAGTAGTTGTGTTTTGTTTTTGGAATAAATATCGGAAACAAATGTTTTAAGTTTTTCATCCTTAATTTTATTTATATATTCCTCGAGCCCTTTATAAACTTCTTCCCGTTCTTTTTCATCTAAACCGGTTTTTGCTTCTTTAACGAGTTCAAGAGCGCTCACAAGACAATTGTTAAATTTTTCGTTAAACGAACCGGACACAATTCTCAAAATATTTCCGGAGCGGAAAAGTTTTGCATCCATCCGGTTAAGAGCTTCTTCCCACAAAATACAATTTAGTATTTCGTCATTTTCATTATCTCTCAATTGAAGTTTACCCATTTTAGTTCCGGCTTTAGTATCACCGATAGAGAAAGTTATAACTTCGTATTGAATTTCAGTGCTAAACATAATATCCCTCCGAGTTATGTTGATTATAACACAAAATTTATATACAACATTATAAAGCATTCCCCGAAAATATACTGATATCAATGTTTTATTTTTTATTGTAAATAATTGTAACGATTCACTCAAAACCATTAAAGTTTTTCAAAAATTTGCCGTAATACATGTCAAGTTTATGTAAATGTATTGTTATGTACTCAATAACAAAAGAAAGGATGGATTTTATGAATTTCAATTATGGCTACAATGTAAAGGCAGCACAGCCATTACAAGCAAAACAAGTAGAAAAGGTTAAGGAAGAGGTTGTTGAAAAAAAAGAGGCAGAAGTAAAAGCAGATGCCCCGAAGTATGAAGTTGTTACCGGTGATGCTGACAAGATTCTTGCTGATATCAACAAAGCTACAGTTAAAGGTGCCGGTGGTGTTGAAGGTGGTGATCGTGGCGGTAACTATACCTTAGATCAGCTCATGGATAGATTCAAATCTGAAGTAAGAAAATATAAGTCAGAATCGGCAGGTTGGAATGTTACTAGAAAAATGTCATATGTATGTAATAACATTATGAGTACGCTTACTGCTATAACAAGTGTTCCTGAATTCGAAGATTGTGATGAGGAGTTTAAACGGGATATTGTAGGTAAGTTTATTGAATGGAATGCTGAATCTAATAATATTTTGACAGATATGATGGAAAATATACAAGATTATTCAAGAGCTGATATTAAAGCTACAGCATGTTATTTTGCTAACTCTTGTTCAAATATGTTTATGGATACACACGCTTATGGTGCAACTATTGTTCCAAACCAACACACAGGATTTAACACAATATGCCAATATGCAAATGAAAATGTCGCAGAGTTAATTGCTGATAAGCTCAAATTGAGCTTGGATTTTATTTACGCAGCAGCACCAAATAATGGCAATCTTGGATACATAGGAATAAATACCCTTTATGAAAGTTTATCAACAGTGCTTGCTGAACAACAGGCAAGTGTCAGTGGTGATCCTTTAGCTGAAATGAATATGTTATACGATAAACAAAATTTATTGGATAACATTTTCAGCAGTAATTTTTTCAATATCCCCAATCCGATGGTACTTAATTCTAATTCCATAAATCCACCGAAGTTAAAAAATGACATGATCCAAGATTATATAAGTACTAATGCTCAGATAGATACATTATTAATTAATGCATCAAACGAAACCGTCGCGCATATAGATAAATTGGACGAAAATCATGTATTGGAAATGGTTAACCTATACCAAAATGTTTTGGATACAGATGCAAGGTATGACAATATATTCGATAGACTTAATCCGGCACAAAACTTGGCATTCTTTGAAAGCAAATATAATGCTAACTTAAGTATATTAACGTGCATAGATGCGATGTTGGCTGCAGATATTGCAATGGACGCTGAGTTACATGATGCATTGGTAGAACTAAGATCACATTTCGATGAATTGTTAACTTCTACAAAATTGCATATAGAAGCCGCTCAAGCAGCTGCGAATGCTCAATAAGCCAAAGTTTACACGAGTTAGAGCTTAATATTCCAAAAAGAATCGGAGTGAATTTGTTCCTCCGGTTCTTTTTAATGCTATTTGAAAACAGGGGTGTTCTTCTAGTTGTTACTATGTATATGTGTCCTTTACAAAATTCGTTAACTTTAATATAATACCTTTGCCGGCTTTATTATGGCAAAGTGAGGGTTTGATGACTGACAAGATTAGTTTGGTATTTTTCGGAACTCCTGATATAGGGTTGAAATCTTTAGAATATTTATACAATTCTGACAAATTTGAAGTTCTTGCCGTTGTAACTCAGCCGGACAGACCGTCAGGTAGAGGGCAAAAGTTGACTCCTTCGCCTGTCAAAGTTTTTGCATTAGAGAAACATTTACCTCTTTTTCAGCCGAAATCGATTCGAAAAGAGCCGGAAATTATTGAAGCTTTGAAGGAATTGAGTCCTGATTTCTTTGTAACTTTTGCATTTGGACAAATTCTGTCGCAAGAAGTTTTGGATATTCCAAAATATGAAACAATAAATCTCCATGTGTCGCTTCTCCCGAAATACAGAGGCGCAAATCCTATACAAAGAGCAATTATCAACGGTGATACAGAAACCGGAATTTGTACAATGATTACGGAATTGGGGCTCGATTGCGGTGATATTTGTATGAAAGAACCGATAAGAATTACCCCTGATATGAATTGTGTTGAGCTTTTTGAAATTTGTGCTTCGCATTCACCTGAGCTTCTCGAAAAAACGCTTATCGGTATCGCAGAAGGTACCCTTAAACCTCAAAAGCAGTGTGAAGATGGAGTTTGTTTTGCCGATAAATTAAAAAAAGAAGAATGCAAAATTGATTGGTCAAAATCCGCACAGGAATTACACAATCTTGTTAGAGGCGTCTATAAATGTCCCGGAGCATTTTTTGAATATGGGGATAAAATAATTAAGGTCCTGGAAACAAAACCTTTAAAAGGTTTTTCGAACAAAGATTACGGGGAAATCGTTGAAGTTTCACGTCAGGGAGTAGATGTCCAAACTGGTGACGGATTATTACGCTTGGAAAAAGTTAAGCCCGAAGGGAAGGGCGAAATGAATGCTTACGATTGGGCAAACGGTGCTCTAAAAAATTAGATAAGTTTTTTGCAATCAGAAGAAATAATCTTTTTGAATTTTTAAATTGTATTAATTGTATTATTAAGCGATATTAAGCAAATTTACAAAATTTTACAAATGCCCAAAACCCTCGTTATAATTGCTATATGATATGATATGATATGATATGATATGAGTCGCTTTGTGTCTGCAATAGCAAATTCTGAAAATACCAAAACTTAATATATATAGGAAAGATATATAGGAAAGGATGGCATTGGTATGGTTGTTACAGGCATTAGTTTGGCTCAGAATTATAATAAGATTCCCAATTTTGTCGAATTAAATTATCCATATAATTTTGCTCAATATGCAACAAATTTTACTCCTTATCAAAAAAGTCCCGTAATCCCTTCCGTGCCTGCGGTGAATATGAGTTATCCTGCTTTTCAGGGTGCTTCCGCAAAAATGACTGTACTCAATGGAGATGCTGTCGGAATTGTAGGCAAAAAAGAAAAAACTTCCGTTGGTGCAAAGTGGCTTATTGGACTTGGCGCAGCCGCAATTATAGGACTTGGGGCAAGATTTGGTTATAAAAAAATACTTAGTAATATCTATACAAAAAAACTTAAAATATCTGATTTACCTGAAAAAATAATCTTTAATAAGGCAACTACAAAAGAAGAAGCACTAAAATACACAAAAGAAACTCTTAAAATAAATGATATTAGTGATGATTGCTCATTAGAAGTATTAAATTATATTAATAAAGGAATAACAGATATTAATAATTTTAATAAAGGTAAATTCATTAACATATTGGGTATTAAGCCAATGGATAAAGATATAGTAAATAGGGCAAAAGGTACTGTAGCAGGTGTATATGTATCGCCAGCAATATCCAAAAGTTTTGCCAAATTAGAATTTAATCCAAACTATTTTAATCATGAAAATTTAGATAAATTGTTAAAAGATTTTTATTATAAACAAGGAAATGCAAGATTTAATGATGATAAAATACGCAAGTTTGGTAATGTATACGTTAAATTTGATGACAAGTATAAAGATTTACTTAAAAAATATTATACGAATTCTTCAGCATTATCTTTTGAAGAAAAGCTTAAATTAATTGAAAGTTATAAATATCTAGAGAACAATATAAACAATCTCAACAAAGGTTTAAAAACGGGAGCCAATGGCATAAAAGCAGACAATGCACTTATAGCGGAATTGCAATCAGAATATCATACAATATACCATGAATTTGGGCACTTACAAGATTTATTCAAGAATGGTATGAAACAAAATATAAAAAATCCTTTTATGTATGAAATTAACATTAGAAGAAATAATTTTAATATACTTCCAACCAAACAACATAAGGAATTCGTAAATACAAAAAGTATCCAAGAAACTGTAGGTAAAATTTCTGATTATGCTCAAACTTCGCGCGATGAATTTATAGCTGAAACTTATGCAAGATTAATTGAAAGCGAAAAGCTACCCGATGATGTATTGGCGTTGTACAAAAAATATAACGGGCCACTTCCTAAAGAGTTTGTTTAAAAATTTTTTAAGCAAGGGTGATATATTACCTCAGGTAATTATTACGTAGTTTAGCCGGAAATGTAGTATTTAAAATTCTGTAGCAAAAAAAAAATTTACGTGTTTTATATTGGACGGAGGTATTCAATATGACCAAAGTTCAATTACATTCCAAACGCATTTTCCCCAAAACGGCGGACGAAGTATATAAAGATTTTTACGGAAAAATAACGCGCAGTATTAAGAAAAATACGACAATAAGTAAAGATGAATTTTGCGGTAAATATTATTATCTTTCCAGAATTTATGAAAAAGAGAATCAAACGGATAAATTTACTCGCTTATCAAAAGGACTTATGGAACTTTTAGTCAGTAAAAATCTGGATGATTTGGCCGGTATAGTCTGCTCATTGCTTATCAAACTTAACTCCAACAACCCAAATGTGGCGGAAGATTTGGCCCTAAGAGGCATAGCTATTGCCCGTAGAAAACACGATCCCGTCCATATTGCTTCAAAAGCATGTTCATTAAATGAAATATTGCGCAAAAAAGAACCGGGAAGCGAAAGACATGTAAAGTATTTGAGAATTGAAAACAAAGCTTTAAAAGATGTGTGCAGAAATTACGAAGGAGATGCAAGTTCTCGTTTTTGTACTGTTTCAAGTAAGTTGGCACCTTTGAGAAATTATGAAATTAAACTGTGTAATGTTAAAATTGATATTGCAACACATACTTTATTAGCAGATTATAATGCTGCCTTGTACGAATATGAGCAGGCAATGCTATTATACAAAAAAAATAAGGATTTGTATGACAGTAATCCGAAAAATTTTACTACAAATTTTGTAAACGCACTTACAATCGCAGAAAAGAGATTAAAAGGATTTGAACGGCGAATGGAAAAAGTTTTACAGGAAAATACACTAAAACACTAATTAATGCATCAGTGTAGTACTATAAATCATTATTGACAAAAACCGCTCTATCACGATAAAATTGGACTATGGCAATAGTTTATTTATCATTAGGTTCAAACCTGGGAGATAGGGTTGGTTATATTCAGCAAGCAACCAGTTTACTGAGTGCGAATCCTGATATCAGTATAGTCGCAACATCTTCGTTTTATGAAACAGAACCTTGGCATATGGATACAGATAAATGGTTTGTAAATGCCGCAATGCAAATTATTACACAACTCCCGCCCGAGCGGCTTTTTCTTGAATGTAAGAGAATAGAAACCTTCCTTGGTCGTGAACATATTTCTGACAAAGAAAGATATGCTGACAGAGTTATTGATATAGATATATTGTTCTATGACAAAAAAATGATTAAGAGTGAAAATCTTACAATTCCGCATCCGCTTCTTCATAAGAGGGCGTTTGTCTTAGTTCCTATGTTGGAAATCGCTGAAGATTTTGAGCACCCTGTTTTTGGTAAAACTATAGAACAGCTTTATGATGACCTTGAAAACCCAGAAACGGTTTATTTGTATGGAACCAAAATTGAAGAAGAATAACGGTGTAAGTATTGCTGTAATAGGTGCCGGTGCTTCAGGATGTATTTGTGCTTATTATCTTCTTAAAGCAGATTTCAACGTAACATTATTTGATAAAAATTTACCCCTAAGAACGCTTTTGCCTACAGGAGGAGGAAGGTGCAACCTTGCCCATGCAGAGTATGATTTTAAAGAATTGGCAAAAAATTACCCGAGGGGCGAAAAGTTTTTGTATTCGGTCTTTTCAAGGTTTTCAACGGCGGATACAATATCGATGTTTGAAGAAATGGGGATAAAAACACATACCCAAGATGACGGAAGAATATTCCCCGAATCAAACAGTGCGAAACAGGTGCAAGAAACTATTTTAAAAGCGCTTAGACGTATGGGAGTAAAATTTGTACAGGAACCTATTGTTGATGTTCAAGAGCTTTTAAACAAATATGATCATGTTGTCATTGCTATCGGCGGACATTCAGGATATGAAATTTTAAAACCGTTCGGGGTAAATATAGTAGAGCCAAAACCATCGCTTGTCGGACTGAATACTGAGGAAACTTTTGCCGACATTTCCGGAACGGTTGTAAAAGGCGTAAACATTGACGGC
This sequence comes from Candidatus Gastranaerophilales bacterium, assembly GCA_905236055.1. Taxonomy (GTDB): domain Bacteria; phylum Cyanobacteriota; class Vampirovibrionia; order Gastranaerophilales; family Gastranaerophilaceae; genus CAG-196. The sequence goes on from CAJOOA010000072.1 coordinate 7,478, forward strand.
ATGGAAGGTGATATTTTGTTTACTCATTTTGGGCTTTCAGGACCGTTAATATACAAAATGTCTTCAATAAAAGCATTTGATGAGATGCCTTACAAAATATCAGTGAATTTATGCCCCTTATTAACGGATTTGCAATCGGAGATGAATGATAATTCTCACAAAGATATAAAAAATATTCTTTCGGGATTTTTACCGCACAAGGTCGTAAAATATGTCCTAAACGGTTTCAATGAAAACACCAAGGCGCATTTAATTGACGGAAAAACAAGGGATTTGATTTCCGATAGGATTCACAAATTTGAAATTACTGTTACCGGTACAAACAAAGGCGAAGAAACAGTAACTGCGGGTGGTGTGGATTTGGATGAAATTAACCCAAAGACTATGGAAGTTAAAAAAGTCCCAAACTTGTATTGCATAGGCGAAGTGCTAAATATAGACGGATTCTGTGGTGGATTTAATCTTCAAAACGCTTGGTCAACAGCATATGTCTGTGCAAATAGTATTATCGAACAAGTAAAATAAACCACGGGGTATTATTGGTATCATTTTCCATCTTAGAAAATTGTATTAGCCCCTTTTTAGAAGCTTCAATGGCGTTATTGATACAGTATTTTTTATACTTCGTATTGTTTGAAGTAAATCCGTAATTATCAAAACTTAATTCAGTATCATTAAGCAGCATAATTTTTTCTTTGCCGCGTTTTTTATTGATAACGAAAGAATTCGTGCTTGAAGAAAAATCTGAGATTAAAATTATTCGAAATTCCTTGAACATTTGCGCAACTTCTTGCTGTGACATAGCTTCAGCAAGCATATATTCATGACTTTCGTTGAATATAAATTTATAAAAGTTTAATTCTGATGCAGAATAACCTACCAGCACCCCGTTTGTGATAAATAAGTAATCGCAATTTGTATCAAAAGCGAAGTCTTTGTCATCTGCAAACAATACCTTTTCAGTTCTTACAAAGGACATGTTTACATTTTTATGACGTTTAATTGTCCAGCCGTCGGACTCCGTATAATAAATATGAGAATTTTGTTTAATGTTTTTATATGGCAGCGTTTTGGTATCTGCAGCCGAAACTTTTAAACAAAATAAAAACATAAATAACAATAATATAATCTTTTTCATAACCATATTATTATACAATAAAATTCGATTGTTTGTAGGATTATTGTCGTAAAAAAATGCTATAAACTTAATGTGTATGAGTTTAGTGGAAAATCTTGTAAATCAAATATCAACAAAGGGGCTTGGCGGAGTTACAAAACCGCAGGGCTTTGATTTGAATGATGATACTTTTGCAAAATTGTTACAGGATAAAATGATTAATGAAGCTGGCTTAAATGAAAAATTACAAGTGCTTGGAACTATGGGACAGCCCTCCGGCATGATTATTGAGCCGCTTGACGGTATGTCAGCAATTCAACCGGTCGGGGCTGAAAACAACGTAGTGTCAGAACCATTTGAAATTAAAGATGTTGATACGGGGAGTAATTACTTTTCTAACCTTTTAAAAGAAGCTCCGCAAGAGCATAAGATACTTATGAATGTTGCTAAAAAATATGCATCTTCCGCTTACAATACTTTTGGGAGAAATCTTGTTGAAGATATAGCCGATTTTGCCAAAGACCTCGTTGCTATGACTTAAAATTGATTTTTCATGCTTTGAATTTTATGTTTGTTGTATAATTTTTGTTACATGGGATTTTTAAATTTTGTGTAATAAAGAGAGATTATATAACCATTTTTTGATTAATAAGGAGGTCAAATGGGCAAAATAGAAATCACAAAGGAAATCGAAGAAAAATGCTGCGTGCATCGCGGTGTTAAAGGTTCTCCTGCTCCAATCCCCCAAGAAGGCGAATGGACGAAATGCAAAGAAATTAAAGATATTTCCGGCTTAACACATGGCTGTGGTTGTTGTGCACCACAACAGGGTACTTGTAAACTAACACTAAACGTTAAAGAAGGTATTATACAAGAAGCATTGGTTGAAACAATCGGCTGCTCTGGTATGACTCACTCTGCTGCTATGGCCGGTGAAATTCTTCCCGGAAAAACAATACTCGAAGCCTTAAATACAGACCTTGTTTGCGATGCAATCAACGTTGCAATGAGAGAACTGTTTTTACAAATCGTTTACGGCAGAACTCAATCTGCCTTCTCTGAAAACGGTTTACCGGTTGGTGCAGGACTTGAAGACTTAGGTAAAGGTCTTTGCTCTATGTGCGGTACAATTCATTCAACCAAGCAAAAAGGTGTTCGTTATCTTCAATTAACCGAAGGTTACATACTTAAACTCGGTCTTGATAAAAATGACGAAGTTATAGGTTACCAATTTATAAACATGGGCAAATTTATGGATGCAATTAAGAAAGGTACTGACCCTAAGGAAGCATTCGATAAAAATGTAGGTACTTATGGCAGATTCGCAGATGCTGTTAAGTACATAGACCCTCGTGAAGAGTAGTTAAGTAAGTAAAAATTATAAGGAAAATAAATTATGACAGTAAAATTTGAAGGACAAGACAGACGTGAAGCCACGCTTGCTAAAGTTTTACCTCAATATGGTTTTAAATCTTTGGAAGAAGCACGTGACTTATGTTTGTCAAAAGGCATCGATGTAGATGCCATTGTTAAAGGCATTCAGCCAATTGCTTTTGATAACGCATCCTGGGCTTATACTTTGGGTTGTGCTATCGCTATTAAAAAAGGACTTAAAACAGCTGCCGAAGCTGCTGAAGCTATCGGTTTAGGTTTGCAGGCATTCGCAGTTCCCGGTTCGGTTGGCGACAGAAGACAAGTTGGTATTGGTCACGGAAACCTAGGCGCTATGCTTTTAAGAGAAGAAACAAAATGTTTCTGCTTCCTCGCAGGTCACGAATCATTCGCGGCTGCGGAAGGCGCTATAGGTATTGCTCGTAATGCTAACAAGGTAAGAAAAGAACCTTTGAGAGTTATCTTAAACGGTCTTGGTAAAGATGCCGCTCATGTTATCGCTCGCATTAACGGTTTCACATCAGTTGAAACAGAGTATGATTACAAAACCGGTGAATTGAAAATCGTTAAAGAAACTCCGTTCTCTGATGGCGAAAGAGCAAAGGTAAGATGCTACGGCGCTGATGATGTTAACGAAGGTGTTGCAATTATGATTAAGGAAGG
>CAJOOA010000073.1 GCA_905236055.1 Candidatus Gastranaerophilales bacterium
GAATCAGTAGCAAAAAAATCAATCGACCAAGGTATGAAAAAGGTTGAAGTTTACATTAAAGGACCTGGCTCAGGACGTGAAACAGCTATCAGAGCTATCCAAGCTGCTGGGCTTGAAATCACTTTGATTAAGGATGTTACACCTATTCCTCACAATGGGTGCAGACCTCCTAAGAAACGTCGTGTATAGTTGAATTTTCCGTAGAGCGACGGTGAACGAAGTGAACCTAGCTCGAAGAATCGCGGAGCTGAGTGAATGACAGGTTTGCGATAGCAAAACGAAATGAACGACAGCGGAGCGTAAAGGAATAATTCAAACACAAAAAGTATAAGTAACAGGCGGGGGCTTACTTTAAGCCAAAAAAGTAAACCATAGATGCCCCGCAAAAGAAAAGGAGAAAATTATGGCAAGATACACAGGACCAAGCAATAAGCTTTTCCGTAACTACGGAGTTAAAGACTTATCAAACAGAAAGCTTACAAGTTCTATGCGCCAAACTGCTTCAGGTCAACATGGTGCAGTAAGAAAGAAACTTTCTGAGTATGCAATTCATTTAAACGAAAAACAAAAAATCAGATTAACTTATTTAGTAAGTGAAAAACAATTTGTTAAATATTACAGAGATGCCGCAAGGAAAAAAGGTGTCACAGGCACCATTTTACTTCAACTTCTTGAATCAAGATTAGATAACATCTTATTCAGAGCCGGCTTTGGCATAACACGTAAACAATCAAGACAAATCGTTAACCACGGACACATTCTTGTTAACGGTAAAAAGGTAGATATTCCGTCTTATTTATTAAAAGCAGGTGATGTCGTTACAATTAAAGCTAGAAGCAATGACTATTTAAAAGCAGTTATGAGCACAATTGATTTATCATTGGCACCATCATGGTTAACAATTGATAAAGATGCTTTAAAAATAACTTTTGAAAGAGTTCCTCAAAGAGAGGAAATGGATCCTGACTTTAAAGAACAACTTGTTATAGAGTACTACTCAAAATAGGCTGATAGGAGATAAAAATATGGAATTAAAAATTAAAACTGTAAATACAATGGCCGGTTCAGACGGTTCACAATACGGTAAATTTACTATCGAACCTCTTGAAAGAGGATTTGGTACAACTATCGGTAATGCACTCAGACGTGTTTTACTTTCAAGTCTGGAAGGTACTGCAGTAACGTCTTGCAGAATAGAAGGTATTACTCATGAATATACAGCTATTCCGGGAGTTTTAGAAGATGTTATTGACGTAATGCTTAATTTAAAGGGTTTGGCTGTAAAAATGGATTTTGACGAACCTCAACATTTAAGAATTGACGTTGATAAACAGGGTCCGGTTTTGGCTAGCGATATTCAATTGCCATCAGGCGTAAAAGTAGTTAATCCTGACTGGTTAATTTGTACAATAGCAGAAGGTGGTTCATTCCACGCTGATATCATTGTTGAAAAGGGCAAAGGATATGTAGCAAATGATGTTCCTAGAAATATGAAATCAGGTTCATCAATTGATATGCTACCTATAGATGCAACATTTATGCCTATTAAGAGAGTAAGTTATGAAGTTGAAAATACACGTGTTGGCGACAGCATTGACTTCGACAAATTAACTCTTGAAATATGGTCTAACGGAACAATTGATGTAACAACAGCATTATCTCAAGCTGCTGAACTTCTGATTGAACATTTCGTTCAAATTGCATCAATTTCCGGTAATGTAATCCATCGTGAAATTGAAACTTCAACAGATGAAGTATCAAGTGAAAGCAGTTCATCAGCAATGGCAGAAGAACCTTCCATAACCATTGATGAGTTAGAGTTATCAGTTCGCGCATACAATTGCTTAAAAAGAGCAAGCATAAATTCAATGGCTGAATTGCTACAAAAATCAGAACATGATTTATTAAACATAAAGAACTTCGGTAAGAAATCTTCTGACGAAGTTATAGAACGGCTTCACCACTTCGGCTTGGATTTAGCTCCAAATCCTGAAGGAACTGAAGAATCAGCTGAAATTGAAGAAGTTGCAGCTGAATAGGGTTAGCACAATAAGTTTGTAAAACATAAATAAAAGGAACTAGACAAATGAGACATCAGACAAAAAAGAATACGCTTGGCAAAGCGCCTGACCAAAGGAAAGCTCTGTTGCGTTCATTGGCTACCGAACTTTTGACACACGATGAGATTAAAACTACTATGGCAAGAGCAAAAGCGCTTCAACCATACGCAGAAAACCTTATCACATTGGCAAAGAAAGGTGACCTAAACTCAAGAAGATTGGCAGGAAGATATATTTTCGATAAGGAAATAGGCAAGTTAATCGATACTACAACAGGCGAAGTATTTGATGCACCACAAGAAGGCAAAAAGTTAGCTAAACAAACCGTTTTAAGAAAATTGTTCAGCATACTTGGCGCTAAATACTCTTCTAGAAAAGGTGGATATACAAGAATTTACAGATTGCCACCGAGAAGAGGAGACGCATCAGAAATGGCACTTATACAATTGGTATAACGGATGCGATACGCTCTTGACGTTCAGTATAGGGGTAAATGTTATGCAGGAAGTCAGATTCAATACGAAAATGGCGAACAAATAGCAGAGCCGACAATACAGGGCGAAATAGAGAAAGCAATTAGTACTTTGATAATTGGCGGTAAAAATACCGCAAAAAGTAAAAACCGACAGGTTAAAACAATCTTCTCCGGAAGAACCGATAAAGGTGTTAATGCCCTTGGGCAGGTAATTCACTTTGATTACGATAAAAATATTGTTGCTTCAGATTTTATCTATCATTTGAACGAAATCCTTCCCGAAGACATATCGGTTGATAACTTGAGAATTGTTCCCGATAGGTTTCACGCTCAAAAATCTGCTAAATCCAGATATTACAGATACGAGTTCATTAACAGACGATATAAACAAGCGTTTGATGGTGATATTTTGAGAGTGAAATTTGGGGTAAATATTGATAGGATGCAGAAGTCACTGAATTATTTACTCGGAGAACATGATTTTTCGAGTTTCAAAAGTTCCGGAACGCTTAACCCGAGCAAAGTTTGTACTTTAACCAGAGCCGAAGTCGAAAGACAAGGCGATAGAATATTTATCCATATTGAAGGAAACAGATTTCTCTACAATATGGTTAGGTCTATAGTCGGTACGCTTCTTGAAATTGAAGGTCATAATATCAGTCCTGAGCATATGAAAGAAGTTCTTGAAGCGCGTGACCGTCGCAAGGCGGGACAAACAGTCAGTCCTTATGGATTGACACTTGTAGCAGTAAAATACTAAATGGAGAAATAAGATGAATAAAACATATTCAGCAAAACCTCTTGAAGTAGAAAGAAAATGGTATGTAATAGATGCGGAAGGCGAAATTTTAGGCCGTCTCGCTACTCGTGTTGCAAACATTTTGAGAGGTAAAAACAAACCTGAATACACTCCAAACGTTGATACAGGCGATTTTGTAATCGTTATCAACGCGGAAAAAGTGTTAGTTTCAGGAGACAAAGAAACAGACAAAATCTATTATCACCACACAGGTTATCCGGGTGGTTTAAAAGCAGCTTCTGTTAAAGAAGTTCGTGAAAAAGACGCAACTAAGTTGATTGAAAAAGCTGTTAAAGGTATGTTACAACACAATACCTTAGGCGATACTCAATTTACAAAGTTGAAAGTTTACTGTGGTGCTGAGCATCCGCATGCTGCTCAAAAGCCAATCTTATTAGAAAAGGAGGCTAAGTAATTATGGCAGATACTAAGGAAATTATGGCTACAGGCCGCAGAAA
>CAJOOA010000074.1 GCA_905236055.1 Candidatus Gastranaerophilales bacterium
ATCAAAAAAGCCGGTAATAGGAATCGAACCTACAACCTACGGTTTACAAAACCGTTGCTCTACCGTTGAGCTATACCGGCAACAGAGTTCATGTTACATAAAACATAATTTTATGTCAACAATATCAGCCGGATTTTACCCCTCGCCTAATTTCTGGTATATTGCGGAGTTTAGAACATAAACCAAATCCATATCAATATTTTCGGGCACGGTTCCGGTTTCAAAATCTTTGACATACCAATCATTTCTGTACCAAATTATGTTTATAGTTAAAAATCCGGTGAAATCAGCTTTTTCATCCGAAAACATGAAGTTCAACTTCGTTTTAAGCAAATCCAATCTGTCTTCCTGAACTTCCGTTAAGGGAGTTTCCGCATAAAAATATTTTATGTTTTTTCTGTCCCAAACTGCAAGCAATTTAAAGGTTTCTCCCTCCGTAAACTCTTCAAGAAAAATTGTTTTGTTTCTTAAACTTTCCATAGTTTTTAAGAGTTCGTCCATCGAAAATACCGTAAAATCTTCTTTTGTGGAATCTGTTTTTATTACTACAGGAAAATCGGAAGGAATTTTGAGTATCTTAGGATTGTTGATTTTGTAGTAATCAAGAAGTTTTTTTGCGCTTAATCTTGAAGTTTCAAGATTGAGCCACTTCTTGTTAACAGAAATGAGGTTAATTCTGCTTTGTTCAAATACTTCTGCTATTCCCTGTCCGATTAGATTTACGTCAGTATTAATTGCAATATCGATTTTTAAATCAATGGCTTTTTGGATAAGTTCGTCAAAATTTGCATAACTAATATTAGGAAAGCCCTCAATACCGCCATCTTTAGCAGTATAAATTTTTTCGGTATATTTTGATTTTTTCAATAAATCAATTATATTTTCGGAAAAATTTCCCGTTATAAGAATATTCATATTTTTATCTCAATTAATCCATTTTGATTAAGATTTTCAGTGTATCTTTTTGTTTGTTTACTTCGAATGCCTCTATCGCATCATCGATATTGTAAATTCCTGATATAAACGGTTTAAAATCGATACAATTGTTCTTGAGCAGCCGTAATGCGGGCGGGAATTGGCCGCATCTTGAACCCAAGACCGTAATTTCATCAATAACTATCGGGGCGAGATTAAGCTCTTTACCTGTGGCAACAGTGCTTTTTAAGACCAAAACCCCTCTCGGTTTGGTAAGTGACATGGATGTTTCAAACCCTGATGCAGTTCCCGTTGCTTCTACTACGACGTCATATTTCTTTTCTGGGATAAAATCTGATAAAAGCATGGTCTTTACGCCCTGTTTTGATGCGATATCAAGCTTGTTCTGATGTTTACCGACAAGCAGAACATCAAGATTAAAAGCATTTAGGGCTAATGCGGTCGTAAGCCCGAGTTTTCCGTCTCCCAGAACCAAAACTTTTTTCATCGGCTCAATGTGAAGTTGTTCCGTAATTTCGCATGCTGCAGCTAGCGGCTCGACAAAAACCGCCTGTTCATCAGGCACGTTTTCTGGAACTTCAAACAGAATGTTTGTCGGGAGCGTAATGTATTCCGCAAAACAGCCGTCTTTCTTCCAAATCCCTATGGTGTGACGATTCGGGCAATGACGATAATTCTTTTTAGCGCACCATTCACAGTCGGGTTGGTCGCAGCCCCAACTTATTTCTGCAACAACGCGTTTGCCTATCCAAGAAGTATCAGCTCCGTTCACTTCTTCAACAATACCGACGAATTCATGGCCTAAAATTCCTTTATAACCCATATAACCTTTTGTGATTTCGTAATCTGTGTTACAAATTCCGGCGAGAGTTACTCTGATTAGTGCCTCACCCTTTTGCGGTATGGGTTTCGGGTAATTTTTATCAAGTTTTAAGCCCTCATCAAAAACAACAGCGCGCATAATCCTACTCCTTATTTCAGCTTCAATTTTAGCCCAAAACGCTTATAAATTCAACTTCTTAGGTTTAGATGTAAAAAAGTTGTTACAATCATGTGTTAAATTTCAAAAATATTGTATTATGAAAATGTACCTGATTTCAAAGCAAAGTTTTTTGAAACAGCGTAGGAGAAATCGACCCCGGGTACAGGAATAAATATTGCCTAAAATTTTTTACAAGAAAATTTATAGGTATACTTTCACAAACTAGGAGGATTTAATGAATCATTGCTGCAAGTTCCAAGCAGCCGATGTTTATTTTCTTGCGGAAACAGAGCTTTACCCCGAAAGAAAACTTTCAATCGGATTTTGCCCTATATGCGGGAAGCCGGTGGCTGAACTTTTTCAAATACGTTTCGATAATGTTGTTGAACGACTTAGTTTTTCGGGTGTTAAGGCCAATAAAATTGTTGAGCAAAACAAGAATGCAATTTTATATTCCGCGCGTGAATGTAATTACAGACGTATAAAATCAAAGCCGTTTGGTTGGAAATACGGAGTTAATAAAGCAGTAACCGTAAATGGTAAAGAGTGCATAAAACAATATGCCTACGACTTTTACGGTAACAAAGAACTTGTTAAAAAAGTTTAATTTCTCATATCAAATCTCAGGGGCTATCATTTTTCACCTTTCTCTCGATTATACACTACTTATTCCATATAGCCCCTTTTTTCTTATTAAGGAAGAATTATGGCAAAATCTAAAAACGCAAATGATATAAAAACCAAAAAAGCCGAAGTTAATCAAAAGCATATAGTCTTTTATGACAAAACGCTTTCCGTACTTGAATTTATATTGGATGAATTTTCAAGAGAGTTAACGAGGGCGGATATTGAATTCTTGGAGATGCCGAAGAATGCTGTTTCCACATTGGATTTTATAATATCATCTATTGGTAAAATTCAAAAAGGACAACGACTTGCACTTGGGTTGGATGTGGAAGAATTTGAGGACACCTCGCCTGTTATAAATATCATTGAAGGAATGGACGAAAAAAAGATTTAATAAATTAATATATTTGCTATTTTATAACTTGTATTTTCCGCGGACAGATGGTATTATTTTAACTATCGGATTAAGGAGAATATATGAGAAAAATTATTTATGTGCTGGCTTTATGTTTGATGTTTCAGGTTTGTTCTGAAGCAAGAGATTATGCCAAACTGCAAGTAAAAGAGATGAAGCATGCTCAAAAATACGGAATTTCTGCGAAATATAATAAAAGCTATGCACCTGTTGTTAATACTGCCTCTCAAAATATTAAAGATCCTAAGTTATTGAAAATAGGAGATTACAAAGATATAAGTGATGCTGATTATAAAGCGAAACTTGCAAAAGA
>CAJOOA010000075.1 GCA_905236055.1 Candidatus Gastranaerophilales bacterium
GTTTTTGCTACAGATACAAAAGGCAAGATGTATAACATAGAAGTACAGCGGGCAGACTCCGGCGCAATTCCTCAACGTGCGCGTTATAATTCTGTAATGCTTGATTATCACGAGTTAAACAAACAGGAAGATTTTAGGAAACTTCCCGAAAGTTTTGTCATTTTTATAACTGAAAATGATGTAATAGGCGACGGCGAAAAAATTTATCACGCCGACAGAATTATCAGAGAAACAGGCAAAGATTTTAACGACGGTACTCATATTATTTACGTTAACTGCAGTTTCAAGGGCGAAAAAGGAAAACCGCTTGATGATTTAATTCACGATTTCTTTTGCGATAATCCCAAAGATATGCGCCACAGGCAACTTGCTAAACGTGTTGAGTTTTTTAAAGAAAATAAAATTGGGGTGAGTTCTATGAGTAGCATTATTGCTGAATTTTTCAAAGATGAAATTGCTGAGGCTAAAGCGGAAGGAAAAGCTGAAGGAAAAGAAACAACTTTGATTGAAAATATCCGTAACGCTATGCAAAGTTGGAACTTGTCGGCAGAAGCGGCTATGGACGGTTTGAAAGTTCCGCCGGAAGTTCAAAAGCAAATTCGTCCTTTGATTTAAATTTTTAGCTCTAATTATTTGTCAAATCTTGACTCGTGTGTGAGAATACCAAAAGTTAAATTTGTATAAAATTAACTATGATTTACAATACACAGCCATATAATTATATGCTATAATCCTCTATGTGAGGTGCTATTATGATTAATCAGTCATTACTTGAAAAGAAGTGGCGCGATTCTACTTTTAAAGATAATTTTATCTTCAGCAAAACGCTTGAACTTTATCCTGACCTTTGCAAAAAAACTATTGAAATGATTTTGAATATTGAAATTGAACATATCGAATTCCCAGAACGTGAAAAAGTTATTGAAGCACGTACCGACAGTAAAGGTATTCGTCTTGATGTCTACGTTGAAGACAATCAAAATTGTTTCTTTGATATAGAAATGCAAGTTACTGATTCCGATAATATTTCTAAAAGAATGCGTTATTATCAAGGACTTATTGACATTGACAAACTTAAACGCGGTCAACACTATTCAGAACTGGGCGAATCATACATAATATTTATATGTCCGTTTGATAGATTCAAGCGCGGGAGACACATTTACACATTTAGGGAACGTTGCGACGAAGATAACGATATTACCCTTGATGACGGAGCTGTTAAAATTTTCCTATCTACCAAAGGAACTGCTGACGATGTTTCTGATGATATTAAAAATTTCTTAAATTACATCGAAAGTGAAATCGTTGCCGATGATTTTATTCAGCAACTTGATAACGCAGTAAAATCAGTAAAAAGCAATGAGAAAGCGAGGTTGGATTTTATGACTTACCAAATGGCTCTTCTTGAAAGTAAACTTGAAGGTGAGGAAAAAGGGCGTGCTCAAGGACGTGAAGAAGGTATTGAGTCCGTTGCTTTTAATATGATTAAAAAAGGAATGACATTCGATTCTATTGCGGAATTGACAGATTTATCTGTTTCTCATCTTAAAGAACTTGCTGAGAAGATTAAAAATATTAAGTAGTGCTATGGATACTACCAGAAATTTTATTCTCCAATAGTTAGGACGTGGCTATGAAAATGGCGAAATGCAAACATTCTAAAGATAGTTGAGAAATTCAATGCGTAATACTCAAATCTACGTTTAATAAAAATTGCTAAATTTTATCTGCATATTTAGAGGTCTCCCTAAATAGCCATTAATTCAAAGTTTAAACTTCATTTCGTGCATAAAATCAAAAAGCGATATACATTGTACACCAAAATGAGTAGCCACATCGGGGATTTTAGGATTTTTAGATGGTTGCTTTGGAGATAAATTTCCAGTTGGACGTTCAAAAGTTATAATGGAGTATTGAAATTGAATAGCAGTAGCAATAAGTAAAGCATCAGCGATTGAATCACCTGCCCATTTTGTTAAAGCCGTTTCTTTGTACAAACTTGATTCTTGAATATACTGCATTATATCTTGGTAATTTCTCATTATGTTTGGATTATTAAATTCCGTAATAATTTTTAAGTCATCAATATTTTTGAGCCAAACAGTCAAAATATCTTCAGATTTTTCAACTATTTCGTCATAAACAGAGTGAGTAAAAACAATTTTTTTATTGCGAATGGAATCTTTTAACTGATTCCAAAAAGTATTGCCAAAATCAAAAGAATAGTAGCTTCTGTAAGGCGTAATTAAAGAATTGGTGTCAATCAAATAACAATTCAAATTTTCGCCCTCCCTAAACTGTCAGCAAGTTTATGAAAAGTAGCAGCTTTTAAA
>CAJOOA010000076.1 GCA_905236055.1 Candidatus Gastranaerophilales bacterium
AGCTTCTTCATCAGGAATTTCGCAACCGAATTCTTCTTCGAAAGCCATAACTAATTCAACTGTATCCAATGAGTCAGCACCAAGATCAGCTGTAAAGCTTGCTTCAGGAGTAACTAAAGATTCGTCACAGCTTAATTGGTCTACTACAACTTTTTTTACTTTTTCTAATGTACTCATTCTTTTTTCCTCTTATTTATTGTGTAATACACTATTCCAAACAAAATTATACTATTTCAATAAAATTTTGCAAATTTTTTAAAAAATTGTTACAAAATTTCTTTATTTTTACAACGCAAGAACCAATCCCAACGCCAAAAACAACGAAAAATAAATCATCAGATTTCTAGATTGATACATTCTCATCATAAATGAAGTTTCATTCCGCTCTTTAAGCTTCTCCCAATTTTCCATAGGGAAATGATACCATCTTTTCACAGGGGTTTCTTGCGATCTCTCTGAAAAACTTTGAAGAGACCTATATAAATCAACCGCAAGCGGAATCGTGAAGAAAACCATAAATACCTGCCAATCCGCTATGTCAAAAATACATAACAGTAAAACCGAAATATATGCTGTAATCAGCAAAAATTTAAGTATCGCAAGAGAATCCAACTGCGAATCAAATCTATTAGCAATAGTATTTTTCCCCTCGTTCAAATCGAATTCAAAATCCATAACGGTATGTATATACAAAAGTACGACCGTAATAATTGTAGACGGGATTGACAGAATCAAAACATCAATTGAGTAAGCCCCTGTCATTGCATAATATACCCCGCCGAACAAAGCAGGACCATAAGCAAGCGCCACCATCATTTCCGATAAACATATTCTTGAAGCAAGCGGGTAAGTTACGGCTATTACTCCGCCTAACAGAGCGAACCACAAAATTCCCACTCCACACTTTAGGAACAAATATAATCCGCATAATAAACCCAATGCAAAAAATACGGATAATATTCCAAAGAGTTGACTTTCGCTTATCAACCCGCTTATTAAATATCTGCATTTTGTCTTTTGTGAATTTTGCAAATAAGCAGTTTTATCAAAATCTAACTGTTTCATAAGATATTTGTAATCAAAGAAATCGTCAAGCAAATTTGTTCCCAAGTGAACAAAACAAATTCCCGCAAGGGCAATCATCCCATATTGTGCATTTCCCGAATTCAAAACTGAATACACAAAAATAATTGACCATGACATTATCGTCATAGGCAAAGAAAAATATCGGGAATATTCCAAAATTTTTAATACTTTGTTTAACATAAAAACTCTTAAGATTATTGGTCGGTATTTCCTTTAATCACGTCAGATACCCACGGAACATAGCTGTAATACCCCATGAAAGCGGTAATAGCCAAATACAATATAACCGAAGTTGTGACAGTTTGTATAAAAGATAAATTAAAAAGTAAAGGAATCGGAACAATTGTGTAATAAACCAATTTCCCTACTAACAAACTTATAAAAGGAATCTTTAGTACTATTGCCAACAACAGGTTAGTTAAAATCGATACTAAAAAGAAGAAAATTGACAGAAAAATTGACTGCAAAATATGATACATTAAAAACGGTCTTACAGTTTTTTTCATAACAGCAGCAATAATAAGCCATACAAAACCGGCACCGCCTGCGGTCAAATAAGTGGCTGCGGAAATTATTTTTTCTATCGGATAAGGATTGTTATATCTCTGCAACTATTTGATCCTTTCTGTAATCTTTAATAAAATCTTCCAATACTTGTATAAACACGAGCTTGTATTCATCATTTTCAGGACGAAGATTTACCGCTGTACGATACGAAGTAAGCGAGTGTTCTATTTCCTTGTTCATATAAAATACGTTAGCAATCAATACATAAATGCTCGGATCCAGCTTGTTGATCGTAAGCGCTTTCCTGTATTGTTCCTCTGCTTCTTTATACTTGTTGAGATTTGAATATAAATTTCCAAGTAAGATATATGCATTAACTTCATCAGGATTTTCTTTAATCGCCTTTTGATAAAGCTCAACGGCATCGTCATAATCTTTGAAATCAGATTTAGCGATTGCATAGCATATATATGCTTTGTAATTATCTCCCGCCAAAGCAAGTGCTTTATCAAAATATTCATACGCAAGTTCTTTGTCTTTCAAAACAGAATATGTGTTTGCTATACAAAGAAGAACCGTCTTATTATCAGGTGCCAGTTCATATACACGTTTGTAGTATTCAAGTGCTTTTTCATAGTCAAATATTTTATATAAAACATTTCCCAAATCTACCAAAGCCGTGAGATTATTCGGATCTATAGAAAGTGTTTTTTCGTAATATGCTCTGGATTCAACATAGTCTTCAAAATCGTGATATAAAAGAGCAATTGCATTGTACAGTTCAGGATCTGTAGAAGTAAAGTCCAAAGCTCTTGAATAGAACTGAAGTGCTTTTGAAAAGTTTTTCATATCGGCATAAGTATTTCCGATATTGTAATATACAAGATATTCGCTCGGATTAACAATCATTGCCTCATTAAAGTATTTTAGTGCCTTTTTATATTCTTTTGCAAAGAACCACAAACTGCCTAGATTTATCAATGCCTGCATATCTTTCGGATCAATATCCAACAAGCTTTCGTAAACCGAAATTACTTTTTCGTATTGATTATCCAGCGCATAAAATTTTGCTAATTCATGATAATGTTCCGTATTCTTCGGCTCAAGTGCCATTTTTAATACTGTTTTCTGAATATTAGCTTCTAATTCTTTCTTATCCATTGGTTCAAATCCTCTTATTTACGCCTTTTTGTATTCCGAATATTCTTCTGATTCTTTCAACCAAGTTTCTTCCGGAATGCTAAATGCATGATTCCAAAATTTTTCTATTGCATAAGCATCTCTGTCTTCCTGATGCAAAATATGTACAACTACGTCGCCATAATCTACAAGATTCCAGCGGTTTTTAACATCATTTTCTTTGCCGAGGGGACGTCTTGCAAATGTAGATTTAACTTTGTCCGTAAGATTTTCCGTAAGCGCTTTTACTTGCGTATTGGTCTGTGCCGAACATATCACAAAATAATCAGCAAACGAAGAAACATTACTGATATTCAATATCGAAATATCTTTTGCAATTTTTTCGTCTAAAAATCTAGCAATAACACAAGCAAATTTATATGATGTAATTTTTTCTTCAGTCATTAATTCCCCGTTAACATATCTATTCTTTTTTGATGTCTTCCACCTTCAAATTCTGTTTTTAACCAAATTTCAACTATATCCAACGCCAAACCGACACCGGTAGTTCTCTCTCCAAGACAGAGAACATTTGAATCATTGTGTGCTCTTGTCATTCTGGCTGTAAAAGTATCCGTGCAATGAGACGCCCGGATTCCTTCATATCTGTTTGCAGCAATTGACATACCGATTCCTGTTCCGCAGACCAAAATTCCCTTATTTCCGCTTGAAATAACTTCTTTTACAACATCTTTGGCTATAATCGGATAATCACAGGATTCTTCTGAGTAACAACCCTTATCCAAAACTTCATAGCCCAAGCGCTCAAGATGTTTTATTACTTCTTTTTTAAGTTTGTAACCGCCATGGTCGGAACCGATTATAATTTTGCCAGCCAATTTAATCACTCCATACTATTGTATATAGTAACATATTGTCCAATATTTACCGCCATACATTTGAACTATTTTAGACAGACTGTCATATCAGCTTCTATACAAACTTTTCCGTCAACAGAACCTACTGCATGGCATTTGCTTATCGGACCTTTGGACTTAAGCATTTCTACATGCATGTCAAGTCTGTCACCGGGGCGAACGATATTTTTAAATCTGACATTATCAGCCCCCGCAAAAAGTGTTAGTTTGCCTTTGTATTCAGGAAGACACATCAAAATAGGAGCCGAACATTGTGCCAAGGCCTCTAATTGTAACACCCCGGGCATTATAGGATTATTCGGGAAATGCCCCTGAAAAAATTCCTCATTCATTGTAAGGTTTTTATACCCCTTTGAATATTTACCGGGGATACATTCCGTAATTCTGTCTACAAGCAAAAACGGATATCTGTGCGGTATCATTTCCATTATTTGCATAATGTCAAATGATAAAACTTCTTCTGTCATTATAATCTCTCCTTATAGAAGTAACCTAACCAACTCATAAATTTAATTATATACTTATTTTACTATAACTGTAATAGGTTGTCTATTTAATTAAAAAGATGTAAACGAACTACAGTTTAACCAATTTACCCTTTAATTCTTTGGCAACTATGGTGTGGACAGTGTGCCCTGCTTCTTTTACAAGAATTTGCGCACGCATATTCAATGGTGAAACACCCGTCAAATATAAATCACCAAACAAATCTAAAATTTTATGTTTAATAGGTTCGCTTTCGGAACGCAATTCAGTTGTATAGCCCTCGTCCTTTAACCCGACGGTATTATCAATTGTTACTCCCTGAGCAAATCCTAACATTTGATATTTTTTCAGATCCTTATAAAATCCAAAGGTTCTTGCCTCAATAATTTCTTCAAGATTTTTTAAATCCACGCTAACCCATCTTTTGCGTAAATCCGGATGATCGTAGTTTACGGCATAAGAAATTGTAAGCTCTTTGTCAGGTAAAATTGCCAAACTCGTTTTGCCGTTGAGATAATAAACGGGTTCGCTAACTGTATAGAGAGAATTATTTACCCCGTCGATTCCGGCTTCCTTGAATAATCTTACCCATTCTTTTGCGCTTCCGTCAAAAATCGGAAATTCAACTTCAGAAAGATAAACATCCAACGAATCGATTTTGCAAATTGCACAAGCCGCCATAAAATGCTCACAGAGCATTGCCTTGTATTTATAATCACCCAAAAGGTTGCGATGCTCTTTGCTGCACAAAGTTACGCAATGGTCGGTCGAAAAAAGATTATCAATATCGGCATCAAAACAAACATCAGCACCTCTTGAAAAAATACGTATTTTACCGCCGCGCGATGGTTTTATAACCACTTCGCAGTGTTTATTTTTCATCAAAGAATTGCCTGATGTTGTTATCTCTTTTTTTATTGTAACCATTTTTAAACTTTTGCCGCGTTGTTTTCGTTTACGCTATCTTCAAACGATTTCAACAGGGGTTCATATTGTTTGAATTTACCGATTAAATCGCCAGCATCTTTCATAATCTTTAATTGTTTGATAAATTCTTTTCTCGGCATAGCAGGAGAACCTACAACGATCGATTTCGCGGGGAAGCTCTTCGAAACACCTGCTTGAGCGGCAATAATTGTATCATCTCCGATTGATAAGTGGTCCGCAAGACCTGCTTGACCTGCTATAACAACTCTGTCACCAATTACACAGCTTCCTGCAATACCTACTTGAGATACTATCATACAACCTTTACCAATGCGGCAGTTATGCCCAATCATAACAAGGTTGTCAATTTTAGTATTATCACCAATCACGGTATTTTCAATTGTACCTCTGTCAATACAAGTATTTGCACCGATTTCTACATTGTTTCCGATAACAACCGAGCCGATTGACGGGATTTTGAAAATAACTTGTTCCGTATTACTTTCTCTAATTTCACCATCTTTGCGCGCTTGTTCAATATTGTTCGGATTTTCTGTTACAAAGCTGAATCCGTCTGCGCCCAAAGAAACTCCGTGATGAAGAATAACTTTGTTCCCGACACTCACTCTGTCGCCGATATTTACTCCAGGGTGGAAGAAGCATTCTGCTCCGATTACAGCATCGTTACCAATATAACAGTTTGCAAGAATTTTTGTATTGCTGCCGATAACGGCATTTTCACCTACTACAACGTTAGCGCCCAAGCATACATTTTGGCCGATTTTAGCAGTCGGTGCAACAACAGCACTCGGGTGAATACCTTGATTTACCCCCGGTTCTTCATAGAACATGCTGATTAATTTCATCATTGCAAGACGCGGTCTTTCAACTTCAATTGTTGTAAAACCATCTATATTAACTCCCAAAGGAACAAGTGCTGCCTTGGCTTTGGTATTACACAAATTTGCGATTTCATCTTCGCCAAGCGCTAAAGCCAAAGTATTTTCATCAGCCAAAAGTGGCGGTGCTATTTTGGTAATAGCCGCATCTTTTGCTTTTGTAAGCATACCATCGGTAATTTGTGCAATTTGTTCCAATGTAAAAGTTTTCATAATATAACTCCTCGTATTCTATTTTTGATTAATTTTGTTTATAAGATTCGTTGTGGATTTGCCCTCTACAAATTTTATAAATTCTACCCTTATATTGTTCCTCAAAACCACATCCCTTTCAGGAAGTGTTTCTAAAGTATAATCCGCCCCTTTTGTATAAACATCCGGTTTGATTTTTTCCAACAACTCTGCAGGAGAGTTCTCTTCAAATAATACCACATAATCTACGCAACTCAAAAATGTTAACATTTCTGCTCTGTCAGACTCATTATTTATCGGTCTGTCTTCACCTTTGATTAATTTTACAGATTTGTCCGAATTCAAGAGCACTATTGAAAAATCGGCAAAATTTTTGGTTTCTTTTAGATACCGAGCATGCCCGATATGCAGAATGTCGAAACATCCGTTTGTAACAACAAAAGTTTTACCGTTTTTATGTCCTTCCTGAACGATTTTTATAATTTCATCTTGTGTAACAATTTGCCCCATATCAATACTCCTTAATTTATTTTATATCAAAATCACCAAAATAAAATGATGTAGCAAAAAATATTTTTATAAGGTTTATACAATATCGTAAGGGGTAATGCATGAAAGTAGTAATGTCACCAAAGCCAAATGTAATTGCAGTACTAAAATCATCTGTATCACGTACTGCTAAATTGCCTTTGGCAGTGATTCGCGGTTCGGAAGAATTCAGGTACAAAAAAGCTCAAGAATTTTCAGATATATTATTAAATAAGTTAGAACAAGTTTCCGATGGAAAATGCTGTTCAGTAGAGGATTTTAATAATATTATAAATACAATTCTTCATCCTAACAAAATAAAATTGAGTATTGAAAATAAAAAAAGAGTTCATGATTTATTTTCTGCAGTGGCGGTTGGAACTTTGAGTTCAATTGCTATATATGATAGACATAGTACAATGATCGGACAAACAAGGACAGATTATTATGATAGTCAAATATCAGAATACGAAATGGATCTGCCTTTGGATAGAGCAGGAGAGGTTATTTTGGACAAATACGTGGCACTACATGAGTCCCGCCATCTTTTTGACAAAATTTGTAATCCAAAAACATTAGTAGAACGAGATTTGGGTATAGACCTTGTTGACAGTAAAAGAGAATCTTTTTACAGCGCATATAAATGTTTGGTTGACACGTACCGCATTCCAATATTGGAATATTTCATAAAATTGAAAGCGCAATACCATTTATCAAAGTTGTCTGACGAGGAATGTATAAACTGTCTTCAGTGTATAAAAAGAAGTTTAAAAACAGAAATGAATGCTTACAGTGACGAACTGGCTTATCTTAAAAAAGACTATGGTAAAAATTTTTGGAGCATAATAGACACCTCCGGTTATAGAATGCATAATTATCCAAAACGATTAGCCATGGTAAATCAAATGCTCTGTGATAAACTTGCTGAAGTGCGAGAAAAAATCCACAAAAACAATTCTGCAAAAACAAAACATTAATTATTTTTGGTTGCCCCAAAGCTCCATATCTATTACACTTTTGCAGATACGGACAGTGTTGAGAGCTGCACCAATTCTTAAGTTATCCGCAACACACCAAAGCGAAATTCCGTTATCAAACGCAAGCGTCTTTCTGATTCTCCCGACAAACACAGGGTTAACGAATTCCGCATCCCTTGTTGTCGGATACTCATAGTTGTCCGGATTATCAATAACTTTAACCCCGAACGATTCTGCCAATATTGAACGCACTTCTTCTGGAGTTACCTTTGCCCCATTTATCCCTTCGAATTCTATATCAACCGCCTCGGAGTGACCTCTGAAAACAGGCACGCGAACCGCCGTACAAGCGATTTTCACATCCTCTGAAAGATGAAGAATTTTGCGGGTTTCGTTTGCAACTTTCATCTCTTCTTTTGTATACCCGTTTTCGCAAAATACATCTATCTGCGGAATCACATTAAATGAAATCGGTTTTTTGAAACATTTATTTTCAAACTTTTCGCCTCTTAAATTTGCTTCAGTATCTGCTCTGAGCTCATTAATTGCAGCTAAGCCTGCTCCTGAAACTGATTGATAAGTAGAAACAATAATTCTTTTAAATCCAAACTTTTTCAACGGTTCCAAGACAAGCATCAATTGCGAAGTTGAACAGTTTGGGTTTGAAACGATTCCCTTATGCCATTTTAAATCTTCATCATTTACACCTGCAATTACGAGCGGAACGTCTTTTTCCATACGAAAAGCGGAAGAATTATCAATAATCATACCGCCGCGTTTAACAATTTCTGGCGCATATTTTTGGCTTGTTGAACCACCTGCTGATGCCAGCACAATATCAATTCCGTTAAATGAATCCGGTGTTGTTTCTTCTACGGTATATTCTTTACCTTGGAATTTGAGAGTTGTCCCCGCACTTTTTGGACTTGAGAGAAATTTAATACTTTCAAATTCAATTCCGAGTTCGTCAACTATCTGGGTAATTTCTCTTCCTACAACTCCGGTTGCACCTAAAATCGCTATCTTCGGTTTCTTCATTATTATTTCTCCCAACATCAAAAGCTTTCGAAAGCACTTCTTATAGCATAACGCCAAATACACATTCAGTTTACTACAATCATATTACGTTGTCTATTTCAGAAAAATATTAATATATCCAATCTAAACCTTTAATGTAAATTTTTGTAACAATCACCTCAAAACAACTAAAGTTTTACATTTAATTTGCCGTTAAACAGCATGTACGAAAGGATATTAGAGTCTTACTATGAAATGGTATACGGTAAACACGAATAAAAAGTTATTTGCCACAGCACTACTATGCTTGTGTACACTTTTTCCGCAGGCATACGCAGATGATGTTTTGCCGTTAGACCCCACTATCCCAACGCTTGACTATCTCTATTCAAAAGGTGAATCAGCTATCAGCAGTGCTTATACCCTAACGCCGACGCAAGAAACTACTGGTGAAAATATAATTAATATTCCTTTTTATAATGAATCAACCGGCGTTGTTGAAGATAGTTACTACAAGTGGGAAATAAAAGAAAATGTAGTTTCCCAACCAACTTTGATTAATGACGAAAACCTGCCTTACACAAATTTTGAAGGACATTATATCAACACAGACGGTATTACAAACCGCAGCCAAATGGGAAATATTTATGGAGATTTTGCTAGAAATGGTCATTATAATATTATCGAAAGTGCCATTGAAAATTTTGGTAACAACTGTACTGGTATAATCGATAACATATATGGTGATTTTATCAAAAATACTAGTGGTGCCGGAGGAGCTATATTAAATGTACATATAATTAATAATATTACAGGCAATTTTATTGGAAATTATTCCAATGGCTGGGGGGGAGCTATTTTAAATGAGGGTACCATAGGTAATATCACAGGAAATTTTATTGGTAATCGTAGTGATGCTTTCGGAACTATTTTTAATCGTGGCGGGGTAATTGGTAATATTACCGGTGATTTTATCGATAATACTACAACACACGGATATGGAGCAATTAGTAATATCGACGCTACCATTGGCAATATTACTGGGAATTTTATTCGCAATAATATAGGCGCAACCTCTGGTGGTGCAATTAGTAACGGAGGAGCATCATCAATTGGAAATATAACAGGAGATTTTATTGAAAATAGTGCTCCGTATCGTGGCGGTGCAATATCAAACTCTAATTCAACAATAGAATCAATTGATGGTAGTTTCATCAATAACTTCGCATCTCTGAATCAAAATAATCCTTCATATTTAACAAACAATGCGTACGGTGGAGCTATATATAGTAACAACGATATAAATCTTGTAGCTAAAGATGATAAAACTAACTATATAAAAGGAAATACCGTAACCGATAAAGACGGTACCAGACCCGAAGCAATTTATATGGCAGGCGCCGAATCAAATCTCAATATCAAAACACAAAACAAAGGAAAATGGGAAATCTCAGACCAAATTAACGGTGTTGATGGTTATACCGTTAATATGATTGGCGATGGAACCGGCAGTATTGCTCTATATAATGATATTCTGAATGCTAATGTAACTATTAATGCCACCAACCTTAGCACCATGAACAACGACATCCATACCTACCATTTTAATTCCTTTACGGTTAATGGTAACAGCAATATGGCCGTTGATGTAAATTTGGCTCAAGGGACTATGGATAAAATTACTGCTGATGCATACGGAGAACACAACGGTAATATCAATGTCAGTGCTATGAATCTTTTATCTGATAGCAAAACTAACAAACAAATCTTATTTGCTGAAGAAGGACTTGCTCAAAATGTTAAAAGTTTTGGCAGAACTGCAGGTGAAAAGACTCAAATAGCTTCTCCTGTCAGAATGTACGATGTTGTATATAATATACATGATGATAACAACGGTTATTTTGAATTTACTCCCGGTGCTAACATTAATAATGGCTACAATTATTTTAATCCCGCAGTTCTCGCCACCCCAATAGCTTTACAAACAGGGGTTCAATCTGTTTTTAATACAACCAAGCGATTTGCATTTACTCACTCTGATAAATACGCTAAATTGCCTTCTTTTGAAAGAAATGCATTAATAAACCAAAATAAATATGCATTTGGAAGTACAATCTTTAACCAGAATTTAAATTACAGTTACTCATCTAATCAAAACAATAAAGGAATTTGGGTGAAACCTTATACCGCTTTTGAAAGCATTCCTCTTAAAAATGGACCTGAAGTTACTTCTATTACTTACGGAACTTTTTTGGGTTACGATTCTGATTTCCATGAACACAAGAACGGCTGGAATTCCGCCTGGACTCTTTATGCCGGTTATAACGGTGGACAATTGGATTACAAAGGCGGCGACGCTTCTCTTAATGGTGGCTCTATTGGTTTTACAGATACTTTCTACAAAGGAAATTTCTGGTCCGCAATTACTGCCACCACCGGTGCCATTTTTGGTGATATTTCTACCAGGTATGGCAGAGATGATACTATTTCTGTATTAGGAGGTCTCGCTTCCAGAACTGGATATAATTTAGAATTTAATGATGGCAGATTTATTATACAACCTATTATGGGGCTTAGTTATTCATTCAGCAATACTTTTGACTATCACAATTCTGCCGGAGTTAAAATTGATGCTAAACCTCTTCATACTTTACAAATTAATCCTGCTTTAAGATTTATCGGTAATACTAAGTCCGGTTGGCAACCATATGCAAGTGTCGGAATGGTTTGGAATTTACTAAATGAAACAAACGTAACAGCCGATGGTTATAAATTACCTGAAATGCACATTAAACCATATATTGAGTACGGCCTTGGCTTACAAAAAACTTCCTCTAACGGCAACTTCACAGGTTTCGGGCAAGCTCTCGTCAGAAATGGCGGCAGAAATGGTGTCGCTCTTACTTTTGGGTTTAGATATCTATTGGGGAAAGATTAAAATACTCGGTATTTATTGCTTCTTTCTCTTAAACAACTATGGCGTGTTTAAGACATTTGAATAGCAAAAAATTTTTTTACGGTTTTTCTTAATCTAAGAATGATGTTATACAAAATAAGTTTAGAAGCGGAAAAACTGTAATATGAAGATTTTACCTGTTACATATTCTCAAAAATATATACACCGGAACTATCCAAATACATTTTCAACTAACATACAAACAAGGGTAAAAACCCCAAGCTTTGGTAATGCACAAGAAAAATTGGCAAGAGAGATATTGAAAAATCCGGAGTGGACAAAAGCATTTGCTGACATGGCAGGCAAACTTATATTTTCTGTTACATCTGCGCTTTTAACTGCCGCTGCAGGAGATAAAATCTTAAACGGAGACATTTTCAGCAAGGAAAAAGCTGATTTATTATCCAATAAAATTATGGACACACTCTTGACTGACAATGAAATAATTAAGAATACTGAAGAAAATATTACTTCTGAACATACACAAGATAATATTCCGAATGGTGAAATTGAAAAGAAGCCGGAATCAGATATAGAAGCCCATGCATCAATTGAAAACAATACAGAAACAGAAATTTCGGAAGAAGAAACGGCAGATATTTCGGAAAAAACTTGTAAAGTAGATTTTCCCAAAAAACGAGGAAGATTAACTGCTAACCAGGAAAAACTCAAATCTGTTGTAACAAGTCAGAGTTTTTATGAAAAAGATGTTGAAAAATTAACGGCTGTTTGCACAAAATTTCTCGAAAAAGAAACAGAAACATCATCAGACAACGAGGTCTCCTTAAAAGAGTCAACTTTAATGTTTGCTGACGAATTGGCAAGTGGGGAAAATACAACAGCCGTTATTAACAAATACTATGGCATTTTTATTTCTCACCAAATTAAAGCAGCACTGAAACCTACGCCGGCAGATAGTCAGGCCGCATTTCCCTTCCTTGAGCCGGAAATACAAACAGAGAAAGAGATAAAAACCGTTAATAATTCAGGTGAAAGCTCAGTTACTGTTGCAGAAACTAAGGAGGATTCTGCCAAAGAACCGGACTGGAAATATTATTATATTGCATCAGGAACGGTGGACAGAAGCGCTTTTGATGCAATTCGAAAATTGTTGCAATGTGCCGAAAGGACTTTTTTTGATGATAGAAAAGATATTGACCGTATTTTGTGGGCAGGCAGACGTTATAATGCAAAGAATATTACAGAAGAAGACGTAATAAGAGAGTTGAACAGTATAGAGCAATCGAAGACCACTAAAAAAAGTACAAGAAGTTATAAAAATATAAATAGCAAAAATGCTGTAATTGTTGCAAATTTAATCAATTCGGACCGCCGTATGGAACATTATACAATACATGCAGCAATGAGAATGATTGACAGATATATTGATTTTTATAACAAAGAAGAAAGTATCTACGAACAGCTTAATTCTATGTTGAATAGTTTTTCCAATGTTGTAAAACGTGCCTTTAAACAGGGTGTTAATATAAAAAGCCATTACGAAATAGATAAGAAAAATGCAAAAAGATACAAATTTATGGTAGAAATTCCACCTTCGGCTTATAACCAAAAAGATCAAGCTTTTTTTGGTTCAAGACCATTAACTATTGCCGTTTGCGAGTTCTGGGGAGCTGAAAAAGAATGCTCTAAACACAATATGCCACCGATTATTTTATCCGTATTTTCAAATTAATCATTATATTTAAATCTTTGAATAGCAAAAAATATTTTTACGGGTTTTAATAAATGCATGGCACTAAATATACGCGGAGGAAGAATGAAAGTATTACCAATTAACAACAATCAATATAACAACAATTTTAAATCAAGACCTGTAATGACTGCAAAATCAAATACAATTGTTCAAGATGCAGTAAAATCAGGTAAAATTGGAAAAAATTCTTTTCATAAGACATTACTGAAGTATGCTGCACTTTTTGCTGTAGCTGTATTACCAATGTTTACATCTTGCAAGAAAAATTCTGTCCCTGCTGACAATCAACCTGCAGCTGCGGCAACGATACCTAAGGATCATGTTGACTTTGCATTTAGAGATATGGTGGCTCTTTTTGGGTTAGATACAAACGGTTATACAAAAATACTTAAACAGGCATACGTTTTAAATGACGGTGACTACATGATTGATACTTTTCAGATGCCAAATAATCCGGATACGATGTACTCCCATGGCGTTTTCTATAATAATCACGATCAATTAGGCCCATTTGAATTTCCATACGAAGCTACATGGACAAGAACAACCTGCAACGGGAAAGATGCCGTTAAGGTAAATTATAAATATTCTTGGGAATCAAAGGACCCTCTTATGCCGGAACCAAAGCACGTGTATTATGTACCCGGAGGAAAAGGCGATAATTCAATGAAGATGTACGTGAATCCCGGCACAAGTTATTATTGGGGCGATGTAGATGTAGTCGGCAATTCGGCATATTACAAAGTCGAAGATATAAATATAAGAACTCCGTTTTGGGTTGAAATAGAAGAAAATTACAATAACAACGAAATTCAGCCGATAAATAAATAATTTCTACATAACTTTATCTAAGCCGTACACGAAGCCGCCTTTGTCAGCGACATGCCTTATTCCTAGGAGAACCCCCGGCATGTAGCATTCTCTATTGGTTGAATCATGGCGAATCGTGAGTGTCTGCCCGTTTGCACCAAACAGAACTTCTTGTGATGCCATATATCCTGGTATACGCACTGAATGTATGTGGATATTATTGTAGGCACTTGCACCTCTTGCACCCTCTATTGTTTCCTTTTCTGCACAATTCCCGGTAGTAAAACTTTCCGCACCTTCACTTATCAAAGCCGCTGTTTTAACAGCAGTCCCAGAAGGAGCATCTTTCTTTTGATTATGATGAAATTCAATAATTTCCGCATTTTCAAAATACTTTGAAGCCATTTGAGCAAATTTCATCATCAAAACGGCTCCAGTTGAAAAATTAGGTGCAATCAAACAAGCAACCTTACGTTCTTCACTCAATTTCTTAAGCTCTTCAATTTGAATATCCGTAAGTCCTGTCGTGCCTATAACTATTTTTATACCGTTATTCAAGCAATATAGAGCATTTTCATAAATAGAATCCGGTTGGGTAAAATCAACCAAAACATCGATTTTAACAGATTCTTGTGCATCTTTTATGGTTACAAACTGACCGTTAAAAACATCTATTTGTGCAACAAGTGTCATATCTTCAGAAGAGTTGACCGCTTTCACAACTTCTTTTCCCATTTTTCCGTTTGCACCACATACCGCAACTTTTATCATAATTCGCCCCTTGCTTTGATTATTTCCGGTTTTCCCG
The DNA here is from genome assembly GCA_905236055.1 of Candidatus Gastranaerophilales bacterium. GTDB lineage: Bacteria > Cyanobacteriota > Vampirovibrionia > Gastranaerophilales > Gastranaerophilaceae > CAG-196. The sequence goes on from CAJOOA010000076.1 coordinate 14,965, forward strand.
TTATTTTTCTTAATATTTACAATAAAATTATACAACAAAGAAACCCAATAAATATGCCGTTTTGGGGTATAAATGTAAAGAATTATTAAAAATTGTAACAATATTGATATATTAGCGTTATAAAAAGTATATATTATGGAATTTGTAAGATATAATCTCTTTTCTTTATTTTCTCCTCCACTCCTTTATCTAACGAGAGTTAACGCCGCACGAAGCGGCTTTTTTCTTGCGTGTTTTTTGATTAAATTTTGTAACTTTTTTAACTAACACAGGCAATTTTCAATTTTTACGAACATTTAGTGTTTGGGAAGGTCAGTAATGCAAAATACTATTTATTCTAAATTAACCAACAGTTATATACCCGTAAGAGTTGAAAAACGTGTTTACGGGACAGACGATATATGCCCACAAATTATTGAGTATAATGTGTATGACAAACGAAAGCAAGTTGGGTTTGTGCGACTGCATGATACTGATAAAGGTTGTTATGTACAATACATAGAAAGCACCCATCCCAAAGAATATGGCAACTTCGGTTATTTAGCAGACAAGCTTGAAGTACAACATTGTATGAACAATGGAATGAAACATTTTGAAATAACGTCTTATGCCGACTTTAATTCTCATGGCATGCATTATAAGCGAGGAAAAAGATTTTTGGGGCAAGCGAGCCAAAGTCAAATTAATAGATTTCAAGAATTATTTAATGGGGCAAAAATGGCAGATGTAAAGAGTTTTAGCATAAATGAAATGGTTAAATATATTGTAAATCACACTCCAAAAGGTAAAAGTTATAATACTTGGTTTTTAAATCAAGTTTCTATGTATATGCCAAGAAAACTTATCAAAAAATATATTGGTGAATTAAAAAGCAACCCGATTTTAATTAAATAAAATCATTACCAAAGACAAGCTTTAATTGCTTCAATCATGGATTCTGGATTTGCAATATTTTTCCCTGCGATATCAAATGCCGTTCCGTGGCTAGGGGAAGTTCTTATTATATCAAGTCCGATTGTCATATTTACGGTTTTTTCTGATGCAACAGATTTTATAGGAATAAGTCCTTGGTCATGATAACACGCAATATAACAATCATAAGGAAGTTTTTTACCGTTCAAGTAATTTTGAACAGCCCCGATAAACAAGGTATCAGCAGGCATTGGATTTGTAATGTTAATCCCTTTTTCCCTCAATCTTTTGACGGCCGGAAGAATTGTTTTTTGTTCCTCATCTCCTATAATTCCGTTCTCTCCGGCATGCGGGTTTAGGGCACACAGAGCAAAAGCGGGACTAAATATATTTAATCTCGTTCTAAAATATTTATCTAATCTTTCAACTTTATCAGTTAAAAACTCTTCTGTAATCATTTTACTGACTTCATTTAGGGGCAAATGACGAGTTAAAAGAAGAACTCGAAAATCTTTAGAAACAAAAAGCATTTCCGCTTTTTGGCCATCATGTGCCAAAAAGTGCTCTAAAACCTCTGTTTGGCCATTAAAATCATGTCCAGCCAAATGCATTGCTTCTTTGGAAGTTGGAGCGGTAACAATATATTGAGGATGAATTTCGCAAGCTTTTTTTAAGCACCTGAAAGCAAAATCTCCCGCTTCCTTTGTTATTGCACCTGAAGAAACTTGGCCGTCATAATCAATTTCAATTATTTCATATGGTATATTAAATTTTCCGTAAGAATTGATAACCTTAGAATTAGAAATTACAACCACTTTATCAGCTGGCAAATTAAGTGCATTAAGCGCCTTAACCGTTATCTCGGCTCCGATTCCGTTCGGATCACCTGTTAAAATTGCTATTTTGTCGGAATAATCATTTGTCATAATTAATCTGCCGGATTTATTTCACGAAATTTTTTGTTTAGCATACCATCATAAGTTCTGTCATACACAGTTTGTTCAAAAAAGATTTCTTTTATGTCATACCACATAGGATAAATATATTTATCCCACCATTTGGATTGTTCAGCTATATTTTTAGTCCCAAATAACTTACACATTTGAGCCCTGTTTTCCGGATCCAAAATTCTTCTTATAATATTTTCTATGGGTGCAGTCCCGGAATCACTCCTTGCCGGTTCGGTATCAGTAAATTTGCCATATTGAGAACTTATCACACCTCTTGCATTAAAAAGTTCATTTTTACGATAGAATACATCAAGCCCTACTTCTGCATCAGAGGGATTATTGTTAATAGCGTTCACAAAACGCTCTATAATTGCTTTATTTTTAATTGTGTCGTAACAGCCCTCTTCTTTAAAGGCATATTTGTTTATGTATTTTAAATAGTTATTCCATTCTTCTGTCGGAACAATTTTAGCATTAAAATTTGTGTTACTGATTGGGCTAATTTGCATTATTAATTCTCCTGTATATGTTTATCGAGATATTGTAAAATTTCTATTAAGGTGTTTGTGTTACCAAGATTCCCTGATTTTGTTATAATCCACTTTCTGTTTATATCCGAACATAAAGGTATCGCAGGTACAACTTCATCGATAAGTTGCAATTCGTTTGAATCGAGCGCTTTACAACATTTGTAAGAAGTTTCGCCGCCCAAAGTTACCAAAATTACATTAATGAGTGCAGTAACTTTTTTGGTAAACTCGCCCAAAAAGTCTGTTATCATTGAAGCAAGCCGTTCTTTTGTCAACTCAGCATTCAGAGAATCATCAGAAAATCCGTCAAAGTTTGCAATAAGGTTTGATGTGTGGATGCAAACAGTAACGCCGCTTTTTAAATTGTTAACAATCCTTTCGACCAATTCATCATTTACTCCCGCCAAAATATCTTTTGTTTCAAGCGGGATAAAATTGATATTTTCAAAATCATCGGACTGTTCAAGTTTTTGTATTTGGTTTGCCGTAATTTGAGTTGCCGTTCCGGAAATTATAAGTTTTGGCAAATTTTCTACCAAAATCGGAATTTCTTCTTTTTCAATTCCCCCAAGCCAATACTTTGCAAGTACTTGAGCTGTTGCGGCAGTCCCGGTTGGCAGGATTTTTTTGTCGCATTTGTTAATCGCAAGAGCAATTTGCTCAATATCTGTAGTTGAAGTTGCATCAGCAACAATAAGGCGTTTCCCCTCTTGTATCAGTTCATTCAACTTAACAAGAATCGGCCCGGCACCGTTCATAACCGTCCTTAAATCCAAAATTCCTACAATATCTGCAGATTCTTCACCCAACTGATTTTGCAAAAGCGTAGGAACATGAGATTCCGTAATTGGTGAATGCGGATCAATTGCAATCTCTGTATGACCTATGGGAACTCCCTTTACCATGTGGTATCCGCCAACGGTTATTCTTCCTTCCTGAGGGAAAGCGGGAATAATAACTGCAGCATCATATTCCAACATATTTAACATTGTGAGAGTCTCAAGTGCAATATGACCTCTGAGCGTTGAATCAATTTTTTTGTAGTAATAATCGAAAGAGAAATTTGTTGTAAAAGTTTCTATTGCTCTTTCGACACGACCAACTGCAACATCTGCAGGTACATTTCTGGATTCGCTGGATAGTGCCCAGACCTCGACTCCTGCCTTAACTTTGGGAGTATATTCACTATCCAAGAGAATTTTTGTACTCGCGCCACGCTTATGAAACTGCACTGCAGTATCATTAGCACCCGTAAGGTCATCCGCAATAATTCCGACCAAATCAGAAAGTATCATATTTAGCCCTCAGTGTCCCGTTTTGAACCGAGTAGTCGTACATTGTTAGCAATAATCAGAAAACGTTCTCTTTCTTCACCAGATTGGTCTGTCCATTTACTTATGAAAATTCTTCCGTCAACAACAACCTGTCTGCCTTTTTTGACGTATTCTCCGGCGAATTCTGCTTGTTTATCCCAAACTTCTATATTAAACCAATCTGCGACTTCTTCTTTTGTTTTTGAATCCCAGCGATTAACCGCAAGTGAAAAAGAAGTTTTAACCTTGCCTGATTCAAAATATTTGATTTCTGCGTCTTGTCCGGCTCTGCCGACTATTGTAGCTGTATTCATTAGTTTTCTCCACTTACTTCTTTAGCTTTTTCCGAATTTATTTTACTTGCTTTAATAGCATTTTTACTGATATTTTCAGGATTAAATGAACTGTCAATATATTCTATCTTGGCACTTTTCATAAGTCCGTCAGTGAAATTCTTTAAGATTTCCATTTGTGCTTTTGTTTCCAAGAAGAATTTGATATCTTCTTTGGCTTTTTCATAAGGCATAATCCCAGGTTCAATCCTATCGGTAACTTTAATTATATGATAGCCATATATGGTCTTAACCGGTTTTTCGCTAATTGTATCCGGTTTCATATCAAAAGCCGCCTTAGAAAATTCAGGAACCATAGTGGTTTTTGTGAAATAACCGAGTTCACCGCCGTATTCAGCACTGCCTCTATCGTCAGATTCTTTTTGCGCTATTTTTTCAAAAGAATCAGGATTAGCCAAAACTTGTTTCAAAATTGCTTCGGCTTTGGATTCTTTTTCGGCCTGTATTTGTTCAATCTTTGCATTCAACTCTTCCGGAGTGATTTTTTTATTCTTTTTCTTGAGATCTGCAATCATTTGCAAAGTATTTGCACTTATCAAAATATGAGAAGCCCTTACCTGTTCTTCCCTTTTGAATTGTTCAGGATGTGTCTTATAGTATTTCAAAGCATCCGCATCCGAAATGCTAACTTTCTCAATTGAATTAATTAATTTTTTCATTTTTATCTGAGTTTTTAAATCCTTGTTGAACTCATCATTAGAAATTCCTCTTTTCTTAAGAAGTTTCTGGAGCTCTTCCTTTGAGCCCACTTTATCTATTATGGCAGCTGTTTCGTTTTTAATATCTTCATCGGTAACCTTGATATTACGCTTGTTAATTTCTTCATCAAGAAGTTCCTTGATAATCAGCTCTGCAGATACTTTTTCTTTGTAAACCAAGTACATGATATTGTCATCGGATTTAACAAAGTTAGAAGACCCGCCAAATGCCTTAAACATCGAATTGTTTAGTTCTTTGTCGATAGCTCTGTCGAATTCTGCCTGAGTAATTACATGTCCGTTAACATTTATGATTCCTTTACCGAAATGTTTTAAAGAACAACCAGATAGCAGTACTACCGATATAACTGCCGCCGTAAATATTTTTTTCATTTATACACCCCTCTTTTATCAATAATATAAACTTGTGATACGGTTATTATATTAAATCAAATATAATAAATTGCCAATAATACTGTTAAGATAAAATTATTTCTTTACATTTATAAATTAATCTACCATAATCATTTTATCTACTAGATTTGAGCCCATCTTGGCTGTAGGCAGACCTTTATTCTTATAATTTAATACGATATTGGTTGGGTATGTTTCATAATAATTTGTCATATAAAATCTTCCGTCCAAATCTATGAATCCAAACCTGAAATGTTTTGCATTATCAGGGTCGTCTTTAAGATGTATATTTATTACTTTACGCCAATAATTATTAAATTCATCTTTTTCTTTTAGTTTGTTTACCAGTTTTGTATTTGATAATGAAACATTGTTATCAGTTTTAAACAATTCAGAACATAATTCTAAATATTTATTTTTTTGCCATATATTTTTTACAATTTTAGGATTTGTTGACCTAATATCATTATCATACAAATTTTTAAGCTTATTTATTATATCTTTGAACAATTTTAATAAATCGTTATACATGTATCCGGAGGTATATAAATTATTCGGTAATACTCTGGCAATGAATCTCAATTGTGGTTCTTTACAAGAATTCTTTTTAGGCAAAAGAGGTGACATTGTATATAAAACATTTGCCATTCTGTCGACATAAATTTCTCTGAATTTTTTGGAGTTCGCTTTATCTCCGTTTGCGGCAAATTCAACTGACTTGTTATAAATTGAATGAAACGGATTTATTGAAATGAAAAACTGTATAAAATTATATTCATCAGTATTCGATACTTTGTTAACCAAATCTTCCATTCTTTTTTGGGTAATTTTATCATTAATATTCCAGCCCGCCGTATCAAACAATACTAAATTGCCCGTAGCTTCATGCATCATTTTTGATAAATCAGCGTAATCATAAGTTTTACCGTTTTTATCCTGCAAATATATCATTGAACTGTCAGAATCATAAAATAAAGCTTTGGTTTCGGGGGAGTCGATAAATGTTTGTTCAAAAGCCGTAAACCCCAAACGCTGGTTTAATTCCTTAAAACCGTTGCAAAAATTTTCATAATCTTCAAAATCAATTTTATCAATCAAATGGTGACTTTTCATATAAAAAGGCGGTTTTGCATCTGCAAAACAATGAATGCAATTGTTTATACACCCTCTTTTTGTTATTACTCCATTCAATTTAGAGATTAAATAGTATATTTGCGGAAAACTCAATCCTTTAAATATTTCAATACCGTTTTGAAGTCCCTCCAATTTTTCAATATCATAAAAAATCAAGTGTTTTTCATTAACTTGTTTTAAATATTTTAAAACCTTGGGCGGTATTTTCGCAGATTGTCCAAATGACAAAGTATCTTTTGTCAAAGCAGAATATTTTGCATAATGCAATCGATTATTGCATTTGTAATTTTGTAAATTGCTATATTGAATGCCATTTATAGAATTAATATTCATAAAGTTTCTAAGGTATGTAAAAATATTTTTTGCTAAGAGCGGGGTAAATAAAAAAAGACAAATTCACTGTTCCAAAATCCTACCCTGCAGTTATTATCGCGAATATCTCAAATAATATGTGGGATCTGTTAAAACGGTTAATCCTATTATAGATTCTATAAACTCACTATATTCCATTCTCATTATTGTTGATGAGTCCCATGGATTTGCATACTTCATCCATGTTTTTCCGTTCTTATCTTTATCCGTTCCAACCAATGCATATGCATGATCTTGTGAATTGAATACTATAGCATACTTGTCAGGATACTTTATATACTCTTTTAGTAAATTTACTATGTCTTTTTTATGAAATTGATTTACATATGTTTTTATTTCAGAACTTCCTGTCAGTAATCTGAAAATTTCTTCCGCTCCCCCGGAATCTAAAGGTTTATTTAAATAGCTTTTTCTATATTTTTCAACAGCCAACTCCATGGCTAAAACATCTAAATCACCACTTGAATATTTGCTGCTATTTTCTGCAATCTGAAGCTCATCTTCTGTTATTTTAAATTCTTTTTGATTAACACTGCTTCCTTTTAACAGTACAGTTATAGTATTATCTTGATTCATAATAATACTATTTTTTATTATATTTCTGCCCCAAGAAGTGGATCTCAAAGAAGAAAGCCCTGATAAAAGCCAACAATCTCCGCTTTCCCCTTGTTTAAAATCATCTATTTCACCATCAACTCTACTGTCTATCATTGTATCATTATCAAAATCAATTGTTTTGAATAATGTATTTTTCATATCTAACCATTTGCTTTCAACATTTTGAAACGTTTCTACAATTTTTCCCTTGTAAAAAGATTTTTTAAACACATCGTTACCATAATGGCCGTAACCATATGCGCTTGCAGCGCCTGTTGACCAAGTCCCAAGAGATGAAAATAACATTGGCATTCTTATACCTTTTCTTTTTTTCAATCTAAATCTTGCCTCAAAACTCAGATTTTGTTGGTTATTGTTGATTGATGGAATCATTATTAGCTCCTTTTAATTTACACTATGGGTAATCATAAAAAAACCCGTAAATTTTTTTTTTTGCTAAGAGCGGAGTAAATAAAAAAAGACAAATTCAAATAAAAACTTAAAGTCGAATTGTATTTTACATTAAAACTGAAATTATAAATCAGCAGAAAATAATATTCCTGTCGAGCAATTGCGAAAAGATTACAATTATTGTATTCTGATTTAGGGGAGAGTTAGTGTATGACAGTTATAGAAAAAATTAGTGAAATAAATGATGTTGTAAAAGAGATATTTGAATTTACGCAGTCTGACGAAACAATAAAATCTGATTTTATCGAATATCTTGCGACAATAGGCGCAAGAGAAATACCGTTAAACCAGTTGGAAAAAGTTTTTTTACCTTATATTTTTGAAAGAAATATTGACGGCAAATCCATTCTTAAAATGTTTCAGGAAACAACTTCCAAAAACAAAGAAATCGCTAACTGTCTAATAGATTCCATATCTTCTGTTTTTGAAATAAAGAGAATCTTAAAAAACGGCTTTGAACTTTACAACATCATCAACGAAAAAACATATACTGTGCTTTCCTTAACCAAAATGACCAATTTTAGAGGAATTTATGCAGGGCAATATATCGTTGCAAGAATTTTCGAATTCAAAGGTGAACATTACGTTATAGAAATTTCTAACGTACTTTCTCATTCTCAAAAGATTGATGCCGTGCGTTTTGCAGTTATGAAACTTATTCAGAATCCCAAATCGCTTTACTTTGACAACCCTCAAAAAGAAGAAGAAATAAAATCTGCCATTTCGGAAATGTATACAAAATTTACTAAAACCTTTGGTAAAGATATTATTTTAACAACAAATAAGTATGCAGATGAGATTATAGGTTCGTTTAATGAAGGTGAAAATGTTGATTTGACCGGAAAAGAATCGAATTTCTCAGAATACAAATATTTCCATATTAAAGAATTGGATAACAATTATAGCAACTTCCTTGAAAATTCAATCGGCGGTTTTGCTGCACACTCGGAAACTTACGATGTTGCAGTTATTTTTGACAAAGAATCCGGCCTATATGCGATTCCTTTTTACGAAACGTTTACTAAAATATTTGAAAATGCGGAAAGCGTAGAAAATGCAAAAGGTTGTATTGAATACTTTTTAACCAATAATTCAATTCCTAAAAGCATACTGGATAGGGTTTCTTCCTGTTATAAAAACTTCATGGAGGTTGTTAACAGCTTGATGGAAACAAGCTACAGTTATGATGAATTAATGGAACATTACAAATCGGATTACCTCAACGGCAAGACGTATTCATCCGCGACAGTACTTTATTGCTCAAAGGCATTTTCGGAAGTATTTGATGTAATATCGACTCCAAAACAGCAGGAACCCGTTTCAACGCAAAAAGTGGGCAGAAATGAACCGTGCCCATGTGGAAGCGGTAAAAAATACAAAAATTGTTGTATGTTGAAATAGGTTTTTAGTTAAATCTTCAATATGCCTTGTTTGTAAAGACGGCACATTTCTCTGTATTTTTTTTCTGCGGGAGTTTTTATTCTAAGCTTGTCAATAATAGTTGCCATAAGCATTCGCAAACCATATTTACTAAATATGGGACATGTTCCTTTTACGGGAGATTCTATTTTTGTCATAAGTTCAAAATTATCAACACCTATTTCTGCAAGCTTTTTTTGTGCCTTAATAGCATCTCTGTACTTACCAGCAAAAATTGATATCCCGTTTGCTAGTTTCAACTTGCGAACTTCTTCAGCAAGCGGATTTGATGTATCTATTTGAGTTACCTGCATAAATATCTCTCGCTAAAGTTAGGAATTATATTTTATCAAATCCGGTGTACTTTCTCAATACTTCCGGAATGATTATTGTTCCGTCTTCTTGCTGGAAGTTTTCAATTATTGCCGCGAAAGTTCTTCCTACGGCCAAGCCGGAACCGTTAAGCGTATGAACAAATTGAACTTTACCCTCTTTGTTTCTGTATCTGATATTTGCTCTTCTTGCCTGATAATCGCCAAAGTTTGAACAGCTTGAGATTTCCTTGTATGTATTATAAGAAGGGAGCCAAACTTCCAAATCAAAGCATTTATTTGCGCTAAAACCTATGTCAGCAGTGCAAAGAGCAACCCGTCTGTATGGCAAGTTTAATAATTCCAAACATCTTTCAGCATTACGGGTAAGTTTTTCGTGTTCGTCTTTACTTGTTTCAGGGGTTGTAAGTTTAACCATTTCAACTTTGTTAAACTGGTGAACTCTTATCAAGCCCCTTGTATCTTTTCCGGCAGAACCCGCTTCGCGTCTGAAACACGGAGTATAAGCCGTCATATATTTCGGTAAATCTTCTTCATTTAAAATTTCATTTTGATAAATGTTTGTAACAGGAACTTCTGCTGTCGGAATCAGGTACAAATCTTCGTCAACGCATTTATACATATCTTCAGCGAACTTAGGCAATTGACCTGTCCCTGTCATTGTAGCCGCATTAGCCATAAACGGAGGTAAAATTTCTTCATAACCGTGTTCTTCCGTATGCAAATCGAGGAAGAATTGAATAATTGCTCTTTCAAGCTTTGCGCCTTTTCCTCTGTATAAAGTAAATCTTGATTGAGAAATTTTTACCCCTCTCTCAAAATCCACAATACCCTTTTCTTCGCATAAATCCCAATGTGCTTTGGGGGTAAAGTTGAATTTTGTCGGCTCTCCCCATGTTTTTATAGTAGGGTTATCCGCTTCGGAAGTACCAACAGGGGTTGTTTCATCAGGAATGTTAGGTGTTCTTAAAAGAAAATCCCTTTGTGCATTATCAAGTTCAACTTGTTTTTCTTCGAGCGCCTTTATTTCATCCCCGATTTTACGAACTTCTTCCTGAATAGAGTCGGTATTTTCACCATTTTTTTTCATCATACCGATTTTTTGTGATTCGTTTTTACGTTTTGCACGAAGGTCATCCGCTTGTGCTTGAATTTTTCTTCTTTCGGAATCAATTTCCAAAACTTTATCTATTGATAATTCAGGATTTCTCCTTTTTAAAAGCTCGTTAATCTTTTCAGGGTTTTCTCTTATCAATTTAATATCTAACATTTTAACTCTCCTAAACGTGATGGTGGCTAACATTGATATTATAATTCAAAGATAAAACTTGGCATATAAAATGTTAATTTTTGTCAAAAATCAAAGCTTCCACTTGTTTATGAGGGGTTGTCAAATCTTCCATTGACCGCAAAAGCTGTCCGCTCGTTTCCGCTTCAATAAACCTTCCTCCCGTAACATCTGCGGTACATTTCAATTGTGCCAAATCATCCTCATCGCTGACATTAAAAGCTATTACATCAATATTAATATCCCGCCTTGTCTTAATTAGTGAAATTGCATAGTCACAAGGGCTTTCATCACAATTTTCGCCGCCGTCTGTCAGAAGAATTATATGTTTTTTCCCGTCAAATGACGAAAAATCTCTCTTAACCGCTTGTTTTAAGGAATATGTTATCGGCGTCATTCCTTTTGGTTTCAATTTGGAAAGCTCGTTTTGAATTTTAAAGATGCTGTTTTTTTCTATCGGAACAACTAGTTCCGAGCTTCTGCATGCCTGAAATGCAAGTATATTACAGTTGTGCCCGTACACTCTCATTCCGACTTTTGTTTCGGGTGAAATTTGAGGTAAAATTCTGTTCAAACTCCTCTTTACAAGATTAATTTTTTTATCGTGTTCAAGATATTCGCTCATACTTTTGGAAAAATCCACAACAAAAAGCAAATTTTCGTCTTGATTTTTGTAACTGAAATCATTCGGCGCATAAATTTCATACGCGAGAACCGGCAAAAGAATAAGCAAAAATAATATCACTAAGATTTTTCGCATAGTGTCAGATTATAATATTCAAAACGCCAATATAACCACCGATTGACTATATTTAAAGATTGAAATATAGTCAATAAAGACAAAGAATTTACAAACTATCCGTTCAGGGGAAAATATGTATTACGATTTTAAGCAGGCAGAAAAATTTCTTTCAAAACAATTTGAAGAAATAGACGAAATAAGAGATTTTAACCAAAGAAAAGTATTAAAAGCTTTTTATGATAACAGGGTTGCGCCCGAACATTTTTATACGGTTTCCGGATACGGACATGATGATTTAGGGCGAGAAGTTTTAGATAAAACCTTCGCACAGGTATTTTGTGCAGAAAAAGCCCTCGTAAGAATCCATTTTGCATCAGGAACACATACTCTTGCGTGTGCGCTTTTCGGGAATTTAAAACCGGGAGATAAGCTACTTTCGGTTGCAGGTGCTCCTTATGACACAATGCAAGAAGTTATAGGAACTGCGGGGGATGATGAAACAAAACGGGCGTCTTTAATAGGGTACGGAGTTCTGTATGATGAAGTACCTCTTGTTAACGATTCCGATATAGACTACAGAAAGCTTGAAGAAATGGTTGACGAAAAAACCACTATGGTTTTAATCCAACGTTCGAAAGGTTATTCAACAAGAAAATCTTTAACAATTGAGGATATAGAAAAAATTTGTAAGATAGTTAAATCTAAAAATCCTGACTGTATCTGTTTTGTAGATAATTGCTACGGCGAATTTGTCGACAAGAAAGAGCCGCTCGAAGTCGGCGCAGATTTAATCGGCGGTTCTCTTATTAAGAACCCCGGAGGAGGAATCGTAGAAGCAGGCGGTTATATTGCCGGTAGGGGTAAATATGTGGACAGAGCCGCAAACCGTTTGACAGCACCGGGAATCGGTTCTGAAGGCGGAGCTATGTTTAATCAACACAGATTAATTTTCCAAGGTCTGTTTATGGCACCCTCTGTGGTTGCGGAGGCATTAAAAGGGGCAATCCTTGCTTCTAAGGTTTTTGAAGATATAGGATTCAATTCAATCCCGAAATACAATGAGAAAAGAACGGATATCATTCAAAATATAATATTTGGAAAGCCGGAACATCTTGAAGAATTTTGCAGAACAATACAATCTCTTTCACCGGTAAACGGGTATGTAACCCCTATTCCAGAATATATTCCGGGGTATGAAGATAAGGTAATTATGGCAGGCGGAACATTTATAGAGGGTTCAACCATAGAATTGTCCGCTGACGGTCCAATGAGACCGCCTTATGCCGCTTATATGCAAGGCGGTTTGAATTATGCACACGTTAAAATTTGTCTTGAAGATATGGTCAAAAAATTATAATATAAGGAGTTTTATATGGACACAAAAGCACTGTTCAAAATAGGGTATGGTTTATATGTTTTAACCGCACATGAAAACGGCAAAGATAATGGCTGTATCATAAACACCGTTATGCAAGTAACTTCTGATCCATGTATGATTGCAATTGCGGTAAATAAGAAAAATTATACAAATGAAATGATTTCAAGAACGCGTAAATTTAATGTTTCACCCCTTGCAGAAGGTACTGCATTTGATATGTTCAAACACTTCGGATTCCAAAGCGGCCGTAATGTAAATAAATTTGAAAACTTTAGTGACGCTAAACGAAGTCCAAATGGGGTTTTGTATATTACAAAAAATACAAACTCTTATATGTCAGCTTATGTTCAGCAGGAAATCGATTTAAAAACTCATACATTGTTTATCGGGCAACTTGTTGAGGCAGAGTGCCTATCCGATATTCCTACCGTGACCTATGATTTTTATCAAAAAAATATCAAACCAAAACCGGAAACAACTCAAAAAAGCGGCTGGCGTTGTAAAATATGCGGTTACGTTTACGAGGGAGAGAATTTACCACCTGATTTTATATGCCCTTGGTGCAAACATGGTGTTGCCGATTTCGAAAAAATATAGTTCTATTCACTCAAAATTATGATATAATGACAACGGTATGAAATTTGTCATAAGAAAATTATTTGCATTAATACTTATCCTGATTGCGGGCTATTTTTGTTATCTTCACAAAAATTGGTTTGTAGAACAATACCACCACGCAAAAGGTATGTATTATATCTACAAAGGTGATCGTGCTTATTCTGCAGATAATATGGGAAAAACCTTAGAATATTATCTTGCCGGACTTAAATTGTACCCGAAACATTATGAAGCGTGGTTCAACTTGGGTAATATTTATGCCGTCTATGAAGATTATTACTCGGCAGTAGATGCATACGAACACGCAATCGAAGCAAACCCAAAATTTGTTATGGCAAAAATGAATTTGGGTATCGTTTATTCCGAAGATTTGGGGTTCTTTGATGATGCCATAAAACAATTTGATGAAATTACACAGATAAATTTACTAAAGCTTTGGATACCTTTTGTTTATTCAAATGTCAAGAGTATAAAAGGAAATCGCGGGCTTGCATATTACAACAAAGGTGTTGCGTGGAAAAGAAAAGCAATGTATCTTCCCAAAGAAAAACAATACCTTATGAATGAATATTTGGGAAATGCAATAGAAGCATATACAAAATCTTTAAAAATTTTAAAAGAAAATTACGATTTATATTACAACCGAGCAATCGCACATCATTTAAGAGGTGAATACAAAGAAGCCGGATTAGATTATTGCAAAGCAATAAAGCTTTCTCCGATGAAATACGAAGGGCATTATAATCTTGCGGTTCTTTTAAGGCAGTTGGATAAAAACAGGGAATCAATCTCCGAACTTCAAAAAGCTGCGCTTTTAATCTCTGAATCTCCGAATTCATCCACAATAGAATCCGCTTACATTTTTAATTTGCTCAATGAAGTAACGAGACGGCTTATAACAAGCGATGATTATTATACGCAAAAGCTTACCGATTCAATGATTGACGGAGTAAGTTATACTTACGTTAACGGAAAAATAGTTGCTGATGACGATTTTGATAAAGCAATTTTTAAAAATTTCCAAACCTGTTCGGGAATTACATATTTTAAAAGTAAACAAGAGGAATAATGGATAATAAAAACTTACATTTTTTGGCTTCAATTGCTGATATATTAATAAAAGAACTGGATTCCTCAGAGCTTGTAAAAGAATTAAAAGATATTCTTGGCACGCATATAAATCTGAACGATTTAAACATATACGTTTTTGACCCGAATACTTCTACTTTAAGAAATTATGCTAAAGATTGGTGCGTAATTGACGAATCTCTTGAAATTCAAAGAAAAGATGCAATATATCAGGCCTATGAAGAAATCCACGGCAACGATTTTGTGATAAATAACAAGGCCTTTAAACTTCCTCAGACTATAGGAGATATTAGTTTCAAGCTACAATCCGTATACATGCCGATCGTTAAAAACGGGATGGTCTTTGGAATAATAGAGTTATTGTTTAACGAAGATACTGCCGTAGATATGGAATTTTTGTTCCTGATGAAAATTTTCGGAACCCAAATTTCACTTAAACTCCAAAATATCGTATTGAATGAACAATCGCAAACAAACGTTGAATTCCACGATTCAATGAAAAACATTGCAAAACTTATAGAAACCCAATACGAACTGAATTATATTGTTCCTCTTATTGGTGAAATGCTGGATAGATTTATTTCTGACCATTTGATATACGTATTTTTAAAAGACGGAAATGAATTCAAATTGGTTTGGCCAAAGGCATGTAACGATGAACGGGTTTTTGAAGTTTTAAAAGGTTTGGACGGAGATTATCCTTATATGCTAGCATACGAGGATAAAATCGGCGCATTTCCTCTCAAATCGGAAGATGAAATTACGGGATGTATTGTTGCCAGAAGCACAATAGAAAAATTATCAAAGCGTGATATAGATTATTTGGAACAACTTACTCATCAGGCAGCTGCTACTATTAACAGAGCAAACACATATTCAACAATCCTTCAGTATGCTACTTTGGATGCTTTGACAAACTTGAATAACCGCAGACAGTTTGAAACGCGTTTAGGTCAAGAAATTGCCATAGCAAAACGTCAAGAACATCCGCTTTGTGCAATGATGATTGATATAGACTTCTTTAAAGGGGTAAATGACAAGTATGGACACGCAGCCGGAGATGAAGTTTTACGTACTGTTGCGGGACTTATAAAAGATGCGCTCCGTGAATCCGATATCCCAGCAAGATACGGCGGAGAAGAATTTGCAATACTTCTCCCGTTTACAAAAACAGAAGAAGCAAAAATAGTCGGAGAACGTTTAAGAAAAACAGTCGAATCTACGCTTATAAAAATTAATCAGGATGATGAAGAACAAAAAGAGATTAATGTAACAATAAGCATGGGCTTGGCTGAATACGATAACACAGAAACCGGAGAAGCCCTGTTTGAAAGAGCCGATAAGGCGCTTTATGAGGCAAAAGCAGGCGGAAGAAACAAGGTTTGTATTTTTAAAAATTAATAAAATGTAAATTTTTTGAATAAAAAATACAATATGATATAATAGAAATCTGCGGGGGAGTGTATTTTACACAAGCTGTATAAGTACAAATATTTATTTGGAATAAAACCATCAAAATGTATGAGGGATTTTTATTTAAAATAATATAAAATATAAACTGCGGGGATGAAACAAATTTTGGTGGGAAATGGCAACCAATTATAGCGGGATAAATACTGATAATAGTTTTATGAACACGGCAATCGTAAGAAATGCCGAAGTTGACGGTATTGAAATTCTTGTTAATATGGCTAAACAAGGGAAAATTGACCCCTGGAATGTTGATATTGTCGAAGTTACCGACAAGTATCTTACACATTTATTCCAATCCAAAGCGCAAAATTTAAAATTGACGGGGAGAACCCTCCTTTTCGCCGCAATTCTTTTAAAATTAAAATCCAACATATTGGAAGGTATTGATATCCTTGATTTTGAACCGCAGGTTGATGAGCTTGAATATAGTGATGAACCCCTCGAATATGGTCAAGATGATTATATCCCCACAAATAACGTCATTTCCATTGACGAAGTTTTACAAAGAAGAACAAGCGTCAGATTAAATCACAACAGAGTTGTAACTCTTAGAGATTTGATTCGTCAATTGGAATTTTATGAAATGCTTGACCGAAAACAAGCTCTAAAAAATGCCCATGAAAGAGCAAAACGCAGAGTACAAAATTATTCAAGATTAACTCCGGAAGATATCATAAATCTTGCACATGAAGAATATATAGAAAACGGCGTTCAGCGTCTAAGAGCAAATTTAGAAGAAATTTTGAACCGTCAGGACAGAATCGAATTAAATGAACTTACTCTTTTGGGAATGGACAGAGTAAATGCTTACGTTTCTTTATTATTCTTAACAACCGACAGTGATTACGATTTGGAACAGGATGAATTTTATTCTGATTTATACGTAGTAAAACGTCCGGGTTCTGCGCCTAAACACGAAGAAGATGAAGAAGATAATATTTTTGATGCGGTTACTAATGCACAAAGCGTAATAAAAGAGGAAACAAATGGAACAGTTGAAATCCAGAATTGAAGCGGTTCTGTTTGTAACCGCAAAAGTTTTGCAAATAAATGAAATTGCAGAAATTCTTGAAGAAACTCCGGAAGATGTTGAAGAGGCATTGCTTGAATTAATCATGGATTACGCTTCCCGTGACGGTGCGTTGGAAATTGACGACGAAAACGGATATATTTTACAAGTTAAGCAAGAACATCTTGATATTGTTGAAAAACTTTGTCCGGTCGAATTGAAACCATCTGTGCTTAAAACTCTTACGGTTATAGCATTAAAAGAGCCAATCCGCCAAACCCTTTTGAAAGATTTAAGGGGCTCAAATGCCTATGAACACATTGCCGAATTACTTGAAAAAGGATTAATTTCAAGAAATAAAGATAAAAACGGACGGTCATTTAATATTAAAACAACTGCGAAGTTTAAAGAATATTTCAAATTAAAAGGAGATGTTAAAACGCTTGTAAAAACGCTTAATATTGATAACGGCGTTAAAGATACTCCGGAAGGTTTGGAAGCGGAGCAAACTACTGTATGAAAAAGGCGTTTTGGCTGATTTTATCCGTAATTTCTTTTATACTGTGCGGATTAGTGTATTTTTATTCACATTCCGATACAATAAATGTTGCTAAAGCCGATTATTATTTCAAAAAAAATAATATTGACGCGGCTATAAAATTTTATGAGCAAGCTTTCGATTCCGGCTCTTTAAATAAAAAAGCCCGGAATAACTATGTTAACCTGATAATTAATTCTCCTATGGATGCAGATGCACAGGAACGGCTTGTTAAATTCATAAAATATCCTCAAAACGATGAAGCAAGGGAAAAAGCAAATATATTTTTAACTGAATTGAGATACGAAATTCATAAAAAATTCCCTGATAACTATGTTTCACAATGCACTTATAATCAAAAAATTATCCGTTGGTCAGGGAATACAATCACATACAGCTTCACAAATCAGGAAGAAGCCCCTGAATATTATACACAAGAGATTGAAAAAGCGTTTGAAACGTGGGAAAAGGAGCTTGACGGCGCTGCTAAATTTAAGAAAGTTGAAAACGATTCTCAAATTATAATATGTTTTAATACTGCAGAAACCTCCGCAAATGAAAATGAAAAATACATTGCGGCCATCACAAAGCCGATAATAAATTCCAATATGCTGGAAAATATAGTAACTGATTATTACTTGAAAACCCCAAATGGAGAATTCTTTACGGAAAATCAGATATACAATACCGCTCTGCATGAAATAGGACACACGCTCGGCTTTTGGGGACACAGTAATTATCCTAAAAATGTTCTACATATGTCTACAGATACCGTTACGGTGACAAATGATTTGAGAAAAACTTTAACCGATTCTGATATAAATACCATAAAACTTCTTTACAAAATAAAACCGGATATTTCCGATAATAAAACTGCCAAAGGTGAGTATACAAAATATCTTATTTTGGGAAATGATATGGCTGTTGCGAATGCAAAAATTAAGGAAGCAAAAAATTATATCCAAAAAGCTCCAAACTTACCGGCAGGATATATTGATTTGGCAGACGGTTTTGTCGCAACGGAAGAGTATCCTAAAGCTCTAAAAAGTCTTGATAAGGCCTTGATGCTTGCAAAAGATGAAGATACGGTTTACTCGATTTATTACAATATGGCCTTGGTTTATTTTTATATGTCAGATTATGAAAACGCTTTAAAATTCCTTGAAAAATCGGGTAAGCTCAGGAATACTGAACCTTCTTTATATTTGCTTGCAAGAATATACACTCTTTCAGGTGCAAAAAACGAAGCAATAAATATTTACGAAGATTTAATCTCTAAAAATCCCTCAAATATAGAATATGTTATAGGGCTTACTAATATTTACGTCAAGGATTTCGCATATTTAAAAGCCCGTGCCGTCTTGCGTGATTTTCTTACACATAATCCGAACGAAAAAAATAACCCGAGATTAAATCCTTACGGAATAGTACGGATTGGATTATAGTCAATTTGAAATACGGGCTGGAATCAAAACAGTATTTATGGTATTCTGTATAAGTTATGAGAAAGTTTTTACTTTTGATATTTGCCCCGATGCTTTTATACATGCAAACGGCGGTTGCCATAGAAGAGCTGAGTTCCCCTGATGAAGTTGTGCTTGAAGTTGAGCCGATTCAAGAGGAATTAAATGAGCTAGGAATCCAAACAGCAACCGAAAGCGAAAAAATAGAAAAAGAAAAAACTTTAAGAGAAAAACTTGAAGACATATATAATCTTGAAGTTACTCAAACAGATGTAAACAATTTTTTATTGACTGATATTTTAACAAAACATTTTGAAAAGAATAAAGTTATTGAAAGTATACACCCTTTTGGCGGATATAATGGAAGTTTGCTCTTTAATTTTAATCAACCCGATTCTTTTAAAACAACTTATAGTTTTAATGCTGTAAATGCCGGTATTGACGGGAAATTTAGAGATGGTTATTCTGACTTCAGGGCATTATTTGTGATTCAGCCATTATCAAGCAGAAATATGCTGAGAAACGCATTTTCAGATGTTTATATAGGCACAAACAGAATCCCGCATCACAGAATCCAAATCGGTTATCAACGTCCGGGGAACGGTATTGACGGTAAAATGAGCGCATATCAATTACCTTTTGTTTACCGTTCTCAAATCGCAAGAAATTTTGGTACCGTAAGAAAAACCGGTGCAAGAATTATCGGTGACTACAAATTGGTTGAATATGATGTAGGTGCATACAGTTCTGATACATTTTTTAAATCCTTTTTCCCCGGTGCTGAATTTGATGCATGGTTAAATTTCAAACCCCTTGGTATGACAGACGGAAAATACGGCAAATTAAAATTCGGAGGCGGGATACAAAATGGTCACAGGGATATTGATTATACCGTAATAGGTGCTTATGCAAGTTATGAATACAAAAAATTTAAAATAAATGCCGAATGGGCTAATGCAGACGGTTATAACGGATATTCAGGTGATGTATGCGATAAGCATGCCAGCGGTTTTTATACGACAGCAAGATATAAAGCAACTCCAAAATTGCACATTTTAGCCAGATATGACGAATTTGATCCGGATCATCATGTTAAAAACAATAACAGACGTGAGATTTCTTTTGGAATAAATTATTTCATTAAAGGTCCCGGATTGAAACTTATTTTTAACTATGTCTTCTGCCAAAATGATGCGGTCAAAGATTCTCACCGACTCATTTTGGGTACTCAGATTCTGTTGTAATAGTATTAAGAAATGTAAAATTTGTTTGATAATATTAAAGTTTTTCAAAATTATGCCGTTATATGGAAATGTAAGAGATATAATTATGAAATGGAAAATTATGACATTTAAAATTAACCCTAATAATCATTCTGAAAATCTAAAGAAGAAAAACATCGAAATTAACACCAAAGAAACAGAACAAATAAAAAAAGCCCGAGATTTATTTACACAATTTGAAAATTTGCCTCCGGAAGATAGAGAAAAATTTCTGAATTGGGTGAATACAGAATTATGGAGTGAATTCACACCGCAAAACAAAATTGATAACTTAGAATATCGCTTATCAAAGTTGTCACCTGAACAAAAGCAAAAATTGGCAGAAGGGTTAAAAGATAATTTCGGTATCTAAAATTTTATCCAAAATTAACTATACGCTTTTATCCTTCTATTTTAATCTCCCCTTTACAATCAGACCTTTTTTTAATAATATTAAGGAAAATACGCTAAATATTTAGGGGTTGAATAATGGTTGATAATAAGTATAAGAGAGTTCTTTTAAAGATAAGCGGAGAGGCCTTATTGGGCGAGCAGCAATTTGGTATTGATCCGAAGCCGGTTGAAATGATTGCAGATGAAATTCGCTCGATATATGAAAGAGGCGTTGAAGTCGCAGTTGTTGTCGGAGGCGGAAACATTTTCCGAGGCGTAAAAAACAGTGCAAGACTCGGAATGGACCAAGCTTCAGGCGATTATGTCGGGATGCTTGCAACTGTTATGAATGCGGTTTGTCTGCAATGTGCACTTAAAAAAATCGAAGTTGAATGCCGTGTCATGACAGCCATTGCAATGAATCAAATTGCTGAACCATACTACAGACACAGAGCCGTAAGACACCTTGAAAAGGGCAGAGTAGTAATATTTGCGGCAGGTACAGGAAACCCGTTCTTTACAACTGACACAGCTTCTGCCTTAAGGGCATCTGAAATAAATGCAGAAGTTATGCTCATGGCCAAAAATGGCGTAGACGGGGTTTATGATGATGATCCGAATAAGAATCCTAACGCAAAGAAGATAGATAAAATTTCTTATGCCGAAATTATAAAGAGGGATTTGAAAGTAATGGATACTTCAGCTTGTGCTCTCTGCAAACAAAACAATATTCCTATTATCGTGTTTGATTTCAAAGCACAAGGAAGTCTTGTTGATATTATGAACGGCAAAGACGTGGGTACGTATATTAGTTAAATTTATTATAAAGGAAGGGGTAAAGTTATGTCAGAAGCTCTTGAAGAAATGTTTTTATTTGGCGAAGAAAAAATGGAGAAAGCAATTTCTCAGATGAAAAGGGAATTTTCTTCCGTCAGAACAGGCAGAGCCAACCCGGGAATTTTGGATAAGGTAATTGTTGAATATTACGGTGCTCCAACTCCTATCAGACAGATGGCTCAAGTTAGCGTATCAGAAGGTACAACTCTTGTTATCACTCCGTTTGATAAAAGCATTATAAAAGAACTCGAAAAAGCCATAATAAAAGCAGAAATTGGTGTTGCGCCAAACAACGATGGCTCTTGTGTAAGACTCAATTTTCCACCTTTAACCGAGGAAAGAAGAAGAGAAACCGCAAGAGATGTTAAAAAGTTCGGTGAAGATGCAAAAATAGCAGTCAGAAATGCGCGTCGTGACATGGTTGACGATTTAAAGAAAATAGAAAAAGACGAAAATCTGCCTGAAGATATGGTAAAAGATAACCAAGACAAGATTCAAAAACTTACGGATAAATATGTGGGAATTATTGATTCTATGGTTTCAGAAAAAGAAAAAGAGGTTATGACCGTATAATGAACAAAAGGTTTATAACAGGATTAATAATAGGTTTAGCAGCTGTCTTCGCGGTTATCTCCGGTGGTTTGTGGCTTGCTGCAGCACTTGGTATTCTTGTCATTCTTCTATCGAGAGAATATACTGAAATCCTTAAACACAAAGGATTTTTACCGAGTTTTAAAATTATGGTAATTTCAGCCGCACTATTCGGATTTGTCGCTTATTTCAAACTATTTGATCTCGTTCCTTTTGTTATAATAATTACCGCTCTTGCATCTTTAATGTGGGTCTTGTTTAGAGGCAAACAGCCCTATATCGCTAATGTTGCGACAACAATATTTGGTGCCTTGTATTGCGGATGGTTCCCTTTGCATTTTTTAATGTTAAGACAAGTTGGTGATACTTCTTCTTGCGGAATTCCATATCCTATCGGAGCAAGTTTTTGTATATTAATCTTGTTTACTGTTTCCGTAACAGATATATTTTGCTATTTCGTTGGATGCAAGTTCGGCAAACACAAGCTCGCACCGGTCATAAGCCCTAACAAAACCATTGAGGGTTCAATCGGCGGAACTGTTATGTGTCTTTTATTTGCCCTTATTATCGGCATCCCCGTAGGTTTACCTTGGTATCATGCTTTGATTTTAGGTATATTAATAGCAGCATTTGCGCAAATTGGTGATTTATGTGAATCAATGATTAAGCGTGATGCAGGAGTTAAAGATTCAAGCAACATTCTCCCGGGACATGGCGGACTTTTAGACAGGATGGACAGTTATTTGCTGACTTTTGTTATTGTTTATTATTATGCACAATATTTTATACTGTCTAATATTTTTACCGATTTATTTAGAGGTTTATTTTAATGCTTGAGGAATTTTTTGGTGAGCCGGCAAAAGAAGAATTATTAACTTTGGCGCTTACACACCCCTCTTATACAAAAGAAAAAGGGGAACTTGATTCTTTGGAAAACTATGAACGATTAGAGTTTTTCGGGGATTCTGTTTTGAAATTGTTTACATCGAAGCTTTTGTATGAAACTTATCCCGACTATCCGGAGGGAAAGCTTTCTAAAATCCGTTCGATTTTGGTTTCAGATTTTGCACTTTCTAAAATCGCCTTTGAAATTGGTTTGGATAAGAAAATAATCCTCGGGCATGCTGAAGAAAAACAGGGCGGAAGAAAGCGTGAATCTAATCTGGCATGTTCTCTTGAAGCCATTTTAGGCGCATACTATTTGAGCGGAAAAGAAAAATGTGCTGAAAAATTTATATCAAAATATGTCTTGCCGATGGCTTCCGACATTGACGAACATTTTGAGAAATACAATGCTAAAGACGTTTTGCAGCAATACACCCAAGGAATTGATAAGACTTTACCTGTTTATAACACGGTATCGGTTGTAGGTCCCGCGCATGCTCCTGTTTTTGAGGTAGAAGTAGTTTGGCATGATGAAGTAATCGCCACTTGTAAAGGTAAATCCAAAAAAGAAGCACAACAAGAATGCGCTTATGAGGCATGCAAAAAGTTTAATCTGATAAATGAATAACTGAATTATACAGACAAAACTTTTTCTAATTCACTGTTTAGGGGACTTTTTGTTTTTAATAAAGAAGTATCCGTTCCTGCTTTATTATATTTTTCGGTATTGTTTTTGTCGGGCAGTTCATAACACTTGATACATCTTGCTTCGTATGCTTCATCCCCGCCAATCATAATCAGAGGCGAACTCTTATCGGCGGGTTCTCCGTTGATTAAACGCTGTGTGCGTGTTGCTTCTTCGCATCTGCATTTCATACATATAGCATGAAGTTTATCAACTTTTGTTGCAATACACATTAGCTGCGGCATTTGCCCAAAGGGTTCGGACTTGAAATCCAGCTCCAAACCTGAGCCGATAACCGCTTTCCCTTCGTTCATGAGAATCGTAATAACTTTTGTTATATCTTTGTCAAAAAATTGTAATTCATCAATTGCAATAACTTCGTCAGTGGGCTTAACATGTTTTAAAATATCGATGGAGTGTTCTATTTTTATTGCATTTGCTGTTAAACCGTTGCGGGATTTAATATAATCACCATGTTCTCTGGTATCAATTGCAGGCGAAAAAACTTTCAGGTTCTTTTTTGCAATTTCGCAACGTCTGATTCTGCGCAAAAGTTCTTCTGTCTTACCGCAACTCATAGGCCCTGTAATAAGTTCAAAACTATATCCGTTCATACTTATCCTATACCCCACCCCTAAAATATATGTGACAGCTCACATATTTATTTTAATAAAGACAGAATCTAAATGCAATCTATTTTACAACTTCTAAAGTTGAATAATCGTTCAAATAAGGCATGTGTTCTTCTGTAATCAGTTCTCCAGGGAGCAGAATCGAAATCCCGGGAGGACATTCGGCTATAACTTCTGCAGAAATTCTGCCTACAGCATTTTCCTTCGGAATAACTTCTTTTTCCGCATAGTATGCATCTCTCAAGCTCATAACAATTTGCGGCTCAAGCATAGGCATATGTTTTCTGTTTTCGAGATAATAAATATCCTTATGATTTGCAGCAGCAATTTTTTCTAAAGCATCTGCCAAATATACAAAGTCAGAATGTTTATTCCCGAGGTTGCAGAGTAATAAAACTCCAACATCGGAAGCTGATTCAACCTCAATTCCGAAATCAATTTCCAAAATCGATTCCAAACGTTTCCCCGAAAGCCCGTCAATTTTTATAAACACTTTTGTAACATCTGTCATATAACCAAAAGAGGTTTTTAACTGATGTAAATTCGGAATATTATCAAGACGTGAGCGTAAATATTTTGCGTTCTTAACCGCTCTGTCTATTAATGCCTGACCTGATTTTGACTGCAAAACTGCCCTTGCCGCGTCCAAACTTGCCAAAAGCATCAAAGACGGACTTGTTGTATGCAAAAGTTTCAACGCTTTTTCAACCGTATCAGGATTAATTTTTGAATTCTTTGAAATATGGAGCATTGAGCTTTGGCTCATGCTTCCGCCTGTTTTATGCAAAGAATGTACAACAACATCAGCCCCAAGCTTTAATGCAGTATCAGGCAGGTGTTTATTGAAATTCCACAAACATCCGTGTGCTTCGTCTACCACAAGCGGAACATTATATTTCTTACAAACTTCGCTTATTGATTTTATATCAGAAACAACGCCTTCATAAGTCGGGTTTGTAATCCAAACCAGACCGACATTTTCGTTTTCTTTCAGTGCCTGTTCAATTTCGGATGGTTCAATACTTCCCCAAATTGACCAATCGTTAATTCTTGAGGGGCAAACCCAAACCGGCTCCGCACCGGATATCATTAAACCGGTCAATGCAGAACGGTGGCAATTCCTGTTTATGATAACCTTTTGCCCTTTTTTGGTAAGTGCCATCCCTATAGCGAGATTACCTGCGGTTGAACCGTTGAGTAAAAAGAAAGTTTTTTGTGCGCCAAAGGCCTGAGCCGCAAGCTCTTGGGCTTCTGCTATCGGTCCTGTAGCTGGGTGGAGCGTCCCTAAATTGTCGAACTCATCGGTTGTGTCGATATTAAGGGCTTTTTCACCAATTAATTTTTTAAATTCACTGTAAACAGCCCTTCCTTTTGTATGCCCGGGGATATGAAATTGGTATGTCGGATTTTCGCAAGCAGCTCTAAGTGCCTCGACAATAGGCGCTTTTATTTTCTGCTGTTCTTGTAATTTTTGGCTATTTGTAAGTTTCTTTTCCAATGGATTTATCCCTGCGCTAACCGATATAATACCCGAAAATATTTTTTTTTGCCAGCAAAAAATTTTTTATGTGGTTTAATGTATAAAAAAAGGAGAAAAATATGCCGACACGAATAGTAGGGATTGCGGATAAAACATTAAATATCTTCACGAAGTACGGGAGAGAGCGCAACCATTTATACAGAGAACTCCGTCAAAGCGGTATGAATTATATTCTGGACAGAAAACTGCCGAACAATTCTCACGTAATTCTGGGCTACGCAAATAAAAATTCCAAATATTCAGAATATTCGTTTAAGGTTAATCCTGATTTATCCTTGGAACAAAAAACTTCTTGCAAAAGATTTATTACGAATATATTTGGAGATAAAGTCATAGAAATTAATAAATTGTGGGCAAATAATAAAGGCAAACAGATAAAAAATGAGGTCAGAACAATACTCTACAGAAACGACCGTGTTATAGGAAAAACCAAAAGTATTATGGATGATAAAACTAATAATGCCTTAAACGTTTTTGAGGGTAGCAAGGTATCTCTTTGGGGAATGGACCCTTTAAAAGTTTCTAAATTATATAAAAGACTAAATATTATAACACCGGATACATACGAATTTACACAATATAAAGACGGTTCTAGAGAATATAAAAAGTTTATCGACGGTATAAAATACTATTTCAGCACAAAGTAATCTGTTAATTTTATTCCGGTCTTGATTTTTTGGTATAAAACGCATATAATTCATGTGCACAAATCAAGAGAGAGAATTTTATGAACAAGAAGATGAAGATTTTATTTGCCTCAGCTGAAGTTGCGCCTTTTTCAAAAGCAGGCGGTTTGTCCGATGTTGTCGGAAGTTTGCCGAAAATTCTGGAAAAAGATGCTGAAATAGCTATTTTTACTCCGCTTCACGGATGTATTGATAAAGAAAAGTGGGGAATTAAAGAACTTGAGAATTCCGAAATGTGGATTGGGTTTGGGAATATTCAACACAAATTCAAACTCTTTACAACAAAACTCCCGACAACAGATATTAATGTATTTTTTATTCAGAATGACTGGTACTTTTCATGTTTTCAGGAAGTTTACCCCAAGTGGATGGATACAAGATATGAACACGAAAGATATATTGCTTTCTCTCTTGCAACTCTTGAATATGCAAAAGCGTTGAACTTTAGAGCCGATATTATTCACTCAAACGATTGGCACACTGCAATGATTCCTTTGTATATTAAAGCAAATTACAAGTTTGATGATTTTTGGAAAAATACTAAAAATGTATTTGAAATCCATAACCTTGCTTATCAGGGAGTTTGGTACGAAGATATCCTTGATTTTGCAAATATGCGTAAAGACATTGTATACAACGAATGGGGATGTGAGCATTACGGTCGTGTAAATTGGATGAAAGGTGCAATCAATTATTCCGACAGAATTATAACTGTTTCTCCAAAATATGCAGAAGAAATTTTGGGAAGTGAATTCGGCGAAGGAATGGATTACACGCTCAGAGGTCATACAAACAAACTTGTTGGTATAGTTAACGGTATCGATTATGATGTATTTAATCCGGAAACTGATAAAAATTTGGTTAAAAATTATTCCGTAACAGATTTGAAACTAGAAAAAGTATTTACTCCGAAAGAAGAAAATAAAAAAGCCATTTTAAAAGAATTCGGGCTTGAATATAATCCCAAAAGGCCTTTGGTCGCTCTGATTTCAAGACTTGTTGACCAAAAGGGATTGGATTTGATAAGAGCAGCTGAAAATGAACTACAAAATATGGACGCTGATTTCATATTCTTGGGTTCCGGAGACAAAGATTACGAAAATCTGTTTATCTGGCTTTCTAATAATACTAAAAATATTCGGGCATATGTCGGTTATAACGGAAGTTTAGCAAACCGTATATACGCCGGCTCAGATTTCTTCTTGATGCCCTCCAAATTCGAACCTTGCGGACTTTCACAACTCATAGCAATGCGTTATGGATCGCTTCCGATAGTAAGAGCAACCGGTGGGTTGGAAAATACCGTTACCGGTTATCCGCTTGATAATTCAAACGGTTTCAAATTCTGGAGTTATGACGGAAACTCAATGAAAGACGCAATATATTGCGCGCTTGAAGTATACAAAGATTCTTATACAACCAATGCTATGCGCAAAAGTGCAATGCTGGCTGATTTCAGCTGGAAAGAAAGCGCCAAAAAGTATTTGGAAATGTATAAATCTATCCTTTAATGATTATGAAATACTTTTAAGAGCATCCGCCGCTACCA
The DNA here is from genome assembly GCA_905236055.1 of Candidatus Gastranaerophilales bacterium. GTDB lineage: Bacteria > Cyanobacteriota > Vampirovibrionia > Gastranaerophilales > Gastranaerophilaceae > CAG-196. The sequence continues at coordinate 43,118 of CAJOOA010000076.1, forward strand.
TAGTAACCGCCTGACTTTTATCTTGCGTAGCTGCACTTAATACTGCGGAAATTTCAGGTTTGTATTCTTCTCTGCAAATATAAACCAATGATTCTATGGCAGCAATCTTCAAAGATGTGTTGTCACTATTTTTAAGAATATTAACCATTGTAGAAATTCCGGGTAAATCCGTAATCGGTACAACATTACCTGTTTTATTTTTAAATTCTTCTACATAAACATTTGTTAATGCCGCAACAGTCAATATCGCATATTCTTTGTTACGTTCTGCAAGTTCAAACGGACTTAAATCCATTGCCTTTAAAAATTCTTCCCTTGTAACTTCATACGGTAATTTTATTTCTTCGGGCGGCTTTTTTTCTTCCAATTGTTTTCTTCTTGATATTTCATTTGTTATAATTTTTTTTCTTATTTTGATTTGTTCTTCAGATGGACCTTCTAATTTTGAAGTATCTTTTTCCGAAATATCAATCATTTTTGAAAAAACATCAGTCATAATATAAACACCGGCTGCCTTTTTATCATTAAGAGCAGCTGAAATAATTTCTGCTAATTGTTTTGCTTGAACATCATAATTTTCTGAATCAAGATTTTCCAATACATTGTCAATATTTACTGCAGGTTTAATATCTGCTTTTTTATATATTTCGGGGATTTTTGATTTAAAATTAAGACCCTTAAAAACCGGAAATTCTTCCTTTTCGTTTTCAATAGTCGTCAAATTCGGCTCAGGAACATTTGAAGTTTTCGCAGCCGGTAATTCTTTTGGATCAATATCTGCAGTAATATATGTTCTGTTATTTATGAAACTTGTTTTATAAGCTACCGGAATAACAGAAATTTCTGATGAAACAACATTTGCCATATCATATGGTACAATACCGTCATATTTTGGATATGAATATAGTTGTTTTTGTTTTACTTCAGGATTATTAATTTCAAGACTAACAGCATTGAATTCAAAGCCATCATCTGATACTTTTAATTCATTTGGTATATTTGCTTTTGGATTATTTATCTTTATTTTTACTGCATTATAAACATTTTGCGAAGGGCAAACCGCCTGACATTGTGACATAATTTTTCCTTTCATAACTACAACACGTCTAATTAACGCACATAAAGGTCAAAAATTGCCAAATTTAAAAATAATTTTAACAAAAATTTACAAGCAGAATTTCTCTAAATAACATTAATTACATCGAGTCCTTTAAAATCAAAGATTTTTTCCGTTTCAGATTTTAACTTCTTTTCTGCGAGCAAAGTCCCTATAATCGCCTCCAATTGAGCTGCAGGCACCATGTTTTGCGGTAAATCTTCAAATCCGTAATCAAGTTTTAGTGCAGATTGCAAAAATTTACAATCTGCCGAAGAATGCTCCTTTAAATTTGAATATAAATTTAGCTTTTGTCTCGACAAATAAACCTCATATCTACAAACATCAACCCCTTCTTTTGACAAATTCAAAAGCAAATCAAAACCTCGTGTTGAAAAACGGTCCATCCAATTATCTTTGTTACGAAAATTACCATATTCATGTATGAGTTGATAAGGTTTTGATAAGACACGCCATTTGCCTTCAAGCATGGTGTTATCCCAAGGCAGAGAAACACAAATTGCGGAATTTTTTAAATTGTTATAGTTGTTAAAAAATAATTCAACATCATTAATTGAAAAAAGCTTATCCATATATATAAGCTTGTTTGTAGACAATTCCCTAACTGCAACACCACTTTCTGTAGAAGAATTGGGGGCAAGTGATATTCCAACGGCATGCGTTATCATAAACCGAAATCCTCATCCGCAGGCATATTGGATTTAAGCTTTATTACCTGTTTTTTCACTTTAGGCATATCAATATCTTTACTTGGAGTTTCATTTTCTATATTTACATACAATTCCAAGTTCTTTTTGGATAATTTTTCACTTTTTTGCTGCGCGACACGTTTTTTGTTCTCTTCAAGCAATTTTTGTGCCGCCGGAGAAATTGAATCCCCCTCTACGCTTTTAATAATTTTTGCTCTTCTTGCCTGAATTTCTTCTTGCTGCGCTTTTGATAAACTAAGCGTTAAGTCATTTTTTGAACCAAGTTGATTTTTATATTTATTTTTCAAAACCAAAATCTCAACGCGTCTGTTTTTGGGATCTTTAGGCGAAATAGATTTTTCGGCAGGTCTTGTATCAGCATAACCTACAGCCGAGAATAGTGAAGGAGAAAACTCAAATCGTTTTATAAGATATCTTACAACCGAGCATGCCCTTGCGCCAGACAATTCCCAATTTGAAGGATATTGAGCTCCGCTCATTGAAAGACTATCCGTATGTCCTTCAACGATCATATCGTGAAGCACAAATTTTTTGCATATCAAAACTCCGACTTTATCGAGGAGTTTACGAGCACTACTGTCTAAATATGCAGAACCTTGTGCAAACAAATATTTATCATCAAAAGTTAATAAAAGCCCTTTGTCAGTGATTTGAGAACTTATACCCTCTAATTCTCCCGCTTCTTTTAACTCTTTAATTTCTTGTTCAATTTCTTTAAAAGAAGTTTCTTCATATTTTGGGCTTATATATTCAACCATGAGTGACGGAATAAAAGAATTGGCTTGCTGCTGATCAAATAATGAATCATTTTGATCTAAAATGCTTTGTTGGCCGTCAAGTAATGTATTTTGGCTAAAAGCATTCCTTAAAGATTCTTCTAATTTTGCGAAATCTGTTGCATCAATTTGAGCCAAGGCGTAAAGTACAACAAAGGTAGCAAAAAGAAGGGTGATAAAATCCCCGTATGATACGAGCCATCTCTCAAGATTTTCATGATCTTCTTGCTTCTTTTTTTTAGCCATTCGCCTGATTTCCGTCCGCACCTTCTTCAAGAATGAAGGAACGTAATTTCCTTTCTATAAGCACCGGGCTCTCACCGGCTTGGATTGATAACACACCTTCCACAATCATGTTTTTATATAAGAAAACATTTTGGTATATAAACTTAATTCTTGTTCCCAAAGGTATCATAACCAGGTTCGCGGCAAACAAACCATAGATTGTTGCAACGAACGCAACAGCAATACCGGCACCGAGTTTAGACGGATCTGAAAGGTTTTGCATAACCTGAATTAATCCCATAACCGCACCAATGATACCGAGTGTCGGTGAATATCCGCCGAAGGATTCAAACACTTTTGCAGCACTGGCCACTTTAGCTTCCAATGCCTCAATTTGATTTTCCATCATTGTTCTTACCAATGTTGGATCGGTACCATCTGCAACAGCTCCTAGGCCTAATGTTAGAAGCGAATCTGAAGCATTGTTAGCTTCTTTTTCAAGAGCAATTATACCTTCTTTTCTTGCTTTTGCAGCGAAACCGCCAATCTCTGATATAAGCGCCTGAAAATCACTCACAGGTGGAAAAAATACATTTTTTAGCATAGATAAGGCAAGCTTAATTATAGGTGCGGGGAAACTCAAAACAATTGCGCCTGTAGTACCGCCAAGTACAATAAATGCAGCCGTAATTTGCAATAATTGTCCAATATTACCGCCTTCCATGGCTTGTCCTAAAAGAATCAAACCGATTCCCAGAAACATACCTACTACTGCAAATATATCCATAGCTGTCTCCAATTTATACTATTCTACGTTAATTAAACAACATTTTAAGTACTTTTAAATCCTTTAAATATAGTATCTGTAAGCAAAAATTTTTAATAAATATTTTATGTTAAAATTGACTTATGAGTGTCGGACAAATTTTTAAAATACATTCGGATTTTTATTATGTAAATTCTCAAAATCAGCATTTCGAATGCAAGCTTCGCGAAGTAATTAAAAAACAAAAGCAAAAGGTCCTAGTAGGCGATTTTGTTGAATTTAATAACGGCGCAATTGAAAAAATATTACCGAGAAAAAATTTCATTACAAGACCTGCCGTTTCAAATATTGATCAGGTAATTATTGTTTCCGCCGTCAAAGAACCCGAACTCAGCTTTACACAATTAAATCGTTATGTTTCTTTTGCAAAGTATCACAAAATTCCGGCTATTCTTTGTTTTAATAAAAACGATTTATCCGAAAATGATAAAATAATCGAAAAAGTTTTTTCAATTTATGAACCGCTCGGTTATGACATCTTATTTACTTCTGCTATAGAAGGTTATGGTTTAGAAGAATTTAAAAATATCTTAAACAACAAGACATCAGTCTTATGCGGGGCTTCAGGCGTGGGAAAATCAACTCTGATAAGTGCAGTAAGCGGAGTCAATTTGAGAACAAAAGATGTAAGCGAAAAAACCGGAAGAGGAACACATACAACCCGCCACTGCGAAATTATTAATTTGGATGAAAATTCAAGAATAGTCGACACCCCTGGCTTTAGCAATTTAAAGTTTGATTTCCTTCTGCCAAATGAAATAGATTCAATGTTTGAAGAAATTCATTTCTACAAGCCGTCCTGCAAATTTCCTGATTGTTTGCACATTAATGAAACCGATTGCGCAGTAAAAGCAAATATAGGGAAAATAGACGAAACTCGATACGAAAGCTATATTTCATTTGTTGAAGAAGCGAAAAGTTATAAAGAAAAACTGAAAAATCAGGGAGTCAAAAAAGAAACCTCACAAAAAAATACACATGAAAAAGTTGCGGTCAAAATAAGCTCCAGAAAACGTGAAAGTGCAAGAAATACAAAAAAACAAAATATTTATAAGGATATAGAAAATGCAGACTATGATTGATTTAATCGATAAAAAATTAGATGAATATTTACCGATTATCTACCCTGAAGATATTTTTAAAGCAATGAAATATACGGTTACTCTCCCTGGGAAAAGACTTCGCCCCGTTATGTGCCTTGAAACTACAAGAATGCTTGGCGGAGATATGAACAAGGCCATTCCGACAGCTTGCGCTATTGAAATGCTTCATGCACAAAGTTTAATACATGATGATTTACCTTGCATGGATAACGATGACTTCAGACGAGGAAACCCTTCAAACCATAAGGTTTTTGGTGAAGCAAATGCAGTCCTTGCAGGAGATGCCCTCCTAACTTTTGCACCTCAATTGATTATTGAAAAAAGTGAATTGTCCCCTGAAACCGTTCTGAAACTTGTTCACGAATTTACAAAATGGGGTGGGGCTTACGCTCTTATCGCCGGTCAGGTTGTTGATATTGAATCAGAGAAAGGTAAGTTTGTAAAATCACCTGAAGAAACATTACAATTCATTCATAACAACAAAACAGGTGCTCTTTTCAAACTATCGATGCGTACAGGAGCAATTATTGCTAATGCAGACGCTGAAGTTATGAAAGAAATTGATAGGTTCGCACAAAATTTTGGCCTTGCTTTCCAAATATATGACGACATTATGGACGAGATTTCTTCGTTTGAAGAACTTGGGAAAACGGTCGGGAAAGACAAAAACAGTGGAAAACTTACTTATGCTTCATTATATGGATTAGAAGAAGCTAAAAATAAATTTTCTTCGCATATAAATATTTGTTATGATATAATCGAGAAGTATGATTCAGAAATAATTTCAGGAATCATAAACAAGCTAAGTAGCAGATTAACAGGAGTTTAGATGGATTTTAGTCTTATATACAATACAGGGTATGAAGCTCTTTTTGTGGGAGTTTCGGTAGTAGCCATAACACAAGTTGTTAAATTCTTTTCACATTTAATTATTAAAAGAACAGCTGATTTCAGAATGTTCACCACAACAGGCGGAATGCCAAGTTCTCACGCTTCCGGTGTAATGGGGCTTGCAACTACAGTCGGACTAATAAGGGGCTTTTCTTCTATAGAATTTGCAATCGCATTAGGATACTCTCTTATAGTAATGTACGATGCTGCAGGCGTAAGACGTGCAGCAGGAAGACAAGCAGCTTGCCTGAATAAAATAATTATGGATGTCTACAAACAAGAACTGAAAGAAGCCGGCGGTAAACTTAAAGAACTACTCGGACATACACCTTTACAAGTATTTGTCGGCGCGCTTGTCGGCATCATTTATGCTTATTACATCCATATTCTTTTGTATTCATTAATCAATAATTAATTCTTATTGTAAGTATTTTTTCTAATTACCGGAAAGGATTTTTCTAAAGATTTATCCTATCTTGCCGTATATAAAATCGTGAGGTGAAAAATGGCAAGAATAATTGAATCAACTACCGGGCAAAGAAGAGTTATAAAATTATCTACAGAGGACATAATTACTATCGTTCAGGATTACCAGAGAATTGTACCCAGATTCTCAACAAAAAATGACGCAAGAAATTATCTTGAAGATACTGTTATTTTTATTCCGGAAGATGTCTAGAATGGTTCTGTAGACATCAATTCTGCAAGCGCTGTTTTTGCAGCTTCATGTGAAGGATCTTCTTCCAGTACTTCGCGATATAAATCTTTTGCTTTTTCTCTGTTGTTGGATTCACAAAGTAAAGCAAGGTTATACTTCGCATCAATTAAATTTGGATCGTTTTGTAATGCTTGGTTCAAACATTCTTCAGCATTTTTCACATCATGCAGCGAAATATATAATACCCCGGAACGATATAACCCCTGTGCGTTCTTAGGATCTATCTTTAACAAATCCGACAATGCCTTCTTTTCCTCAAATAAATTACCTAATTCATGATGTGCTTCAGAAAGTTTTAGATAATACTTAATATGGTAATTATTAAATTTATCATATTCAATTGCTTTAAGCATACTTTCTACACAAGAATTGAAATTATTTTGCTCATAGTATATGATACCCTGATTATAATAAATTTCCGGATTTAATACGTCATAATCAGTCGCTTTATTAAGATAACTATGAGCCATTTCATAATTACCACCTTTAGCTACAAATATTGCCCATTGAATATACATTTGAGCAACTAATGCTCTTATATTTTTAACCTCTTTTTGTGTTGCCTTATCCAACAACGTCATGTACTGTTCTAACGCTTTTTCATACTGATCTTGTTGTATATATGCTTGTGCAAGTTCTGTCGTAACATCATAAGCACTCTGAGACATCATAACAAGTTCTTTCAAAATGCTGATTCCTGTGTCATAATTTTCCAGTTTTAGGTTGAAATTAGCTATGTTTGTTCTGACTTTGTATGTATCTGCGCCTTGTACTTCAAGCAATTTCTCAGAATATTCTATTGCCTTTTGATAATCCTCTGTTTCAACATACATATCAATAAGCGTTTCATATACCCATATCAAAGCTTTTGGCTCGGTTACAAACCCAAGCATATACAAAAGTGTTTCAATTGCCTTAGGATAATTATTAAGTTTTATATAAAGTTCCGTTAATTTTTTGTTCGTTTCAACATCTGTCGGATAAATACTGAGCTTAGTTTTATACGCCTCAAAAGCAGCAGGATAATCATGCGTCTCTTCGTTCAATTCTGCTAAAATACTGTATATTTTAGCCAATTCATCATTATTTTTTATTAAATCAACGAGGATATTATATACGGAAATCGAAGAATATACCTGCTCGGTTTCTCGGTATAATTCGGCGAGAGTCCTTACTACTTCGGGATCACGGCTTCTGTAATCAAATATTTCTTCAAATTCTTTTATTGCTTTACTTAAAAGACCTTTTCTTACATAACAATCACCTAATATTTTTTTTGTTGAAATATTATTAGGATCACGTTTTAAAATAGTAAGACACTGTTTTATGGCATTATTAAATTTTCTGTCCCTGAAATAAGCTTCGGCAAGGTACTGCCTAACTTCGAGATGAGAAGGCATCCTCTCAAGATATTTCATTGCCAAAAGTTCAACCAAAGCATATTCTTCTTGGTTAAACAGGGTGCGAACATGCTCCAATATATTCTTAGTTGTAAGTTGAAACTCTTTATCTTCTTTAGTCAATCCTTTGGGTATTATTATGGAATAAAGAATATATACCGCAACCATTGCCACCACAAAGGCAACGAGTATATATATAATGTTAACGTTAATATTCATATAAAGTCTCTTAGTTCATACCATTTTATTATACTATATTATGTGCAAATTTCCAAACATTGTATTAATAAAATTTTATAACAAGGGCCAAAATTAAGGATCTGATTATAAATTATTGCTCTTGATTTTTTAATATTTAGTTGATAGTATAAACACAGCGGGTCTGTGGCACTCTGCCGAAGAGAATCCGAACCATTGAGGATTTTCTGAGAGGTAGGTAGCGGGGGTAAATGAAACCCTTTGAAACCGCAGGCGCAATGACAATTAAATAACATAAGCCACATACTAGGGCCTGTGGCAACTGAACGAGGAAAGTGACTAAATGTCACGTTACAAGTGAAGTTAGGTAGCGCAAGAAACAAGGTTTCTTCGCTAACGCGAAGCCCTACAAACAAATGAATATAGACGCCACGGGCCTGTGGCGCAGCGGTAGCGCAGAGGACTCATAATCCTTTGGTCGTGGGTTCGAATCCCTCCGGGCCCAAATTTAAT
>CAJOOA010000077.1 GCA_905236055.1 Candidatus Gastranaerophilales bacterium
CAGGCCGCAGAAAATGTGCTATTGCTATTGTTAAATTAGTAAAAGGCAAAGGCAGAATTTTCGTTAACGGAAAGAAATTACAAGATTATATCGGCAACATGCCAGCTGTTGAAATGATGGTATACAGACCTCTTGTTTTGACAGAAAACCAAGACAAATATGACGTAAGAGTAAAGGCAATAGGCGGCGGAATCGTTGCTCAAGCAGCGGCTATCAGACATGGGATTTCAAGAGCATTGCTTAAATCTAATGAAGAATACAAGAATGTTCTTAAATCAGAAGGTCTTTTAACCCGTGATGCTCGTGTTAAAGAACGTAAGAAATACGGTAGAAAAAGAGCTCGTAAGAGATTCCAATTCTCAAAACGTTAATATTTCAACGCAAAATATACAACAAAGGGCCCGCAATCGAGTCCTTTGTTTTTTATAAAATGATTTCGAGTGTATAGATTGGGCATACACAGAAAAATCAAATAGTTGACTGTAAAATAAAAGTCAGATCGACAAGAAAGAACAGAGCGTTTGATAATTATTTTGGTGCAAAAATTTGCGCCATACGAGCTATATTTATAGATTTATAGCAAAAAAAATTTTCACCTGTTTTCATATATATGTTATGCGTATTGAAAATCAAAATACTTCACAACCGATATGTTTTAAAAATTTTTCCAGAGCCGTATACAATAGCAGAAAAATAAAATATGGCGGTAGCTATAATTTACAAGAAGGATTGGAGAAAGGTTACATAAAACATACTAATAACTCATGGATGTTTCGACCGGGACTGTATAAATGCAGAGATATGTACTCATTTATTAGCAATACTTATCGTCATGAAAGCAAGGTTAATGTATATGATTATGGGTGTTCATTGGGCTATGGAACTTACAGTTTTATATTGGGATTTTTAAGAAGAAAAAACATAGAAAAATATTTTCCTGTCATGGCCAAGGATTATGACAAGGATATTATTGAAGAAGCGAAAAAGTATACACTGCCGTTACAATATGGAGAATTATATGACATAAAAAAAATATTAAGACAAGAAAATATAAATCAATTCATGTCACTAAAAGATGACAGTGAAAAGTGGCAGTATATTGCCTATCCGACAGATGTCCTGAAAAATAAGGTATGTTTTTCAGTTGCTGACATTAGAGATGACTATGAAAATATAGCTCCGATTAACAGCTTTATTATGGCTACGAATTTTTGGCCATATATACCACAGGATGACAAAATAAAACTCGCTAAAAATTTGTATTATAGACTTGAAAAAAATTCATATATTAAAATAGATATGTTTGATAATAATCAAAAGTATTTGAATGGAAGTACTCCTGCAGAAACACTTCTTTTAGATGCAGGATTTAAAAAAACTAAAATAGAGAACTTGTTTAAAAAATAATCAGTTTAGGTACTGTACTTTGCACAATAACTTTCAAAAGTGACATTAATATACAATAAAACCACCCTTAATAGGTGGATTTAAATAGAGAAGGAAGTGGGATTGTCTTAAGTCGCTCGAACCTAGTGTAAAAGAACAGTCGGTTTGAGAAGAAAGAACAGGGATTTTGAGAATCTTATAATTGTAGGTCAAGCATTGCTTGACAATAACTTTTAATCTCATTTAATGTCAGGCGGTGCCTGACCTACGGACTACCCTACAGGCTAATATTATTAATATTATACAATAAGTATTTGTCGGGTTGAAACCCGACCTATAAACTAATTTGCGAAATTTTTGCTAAGTTTTGTAAAAAACGGAAACTTCGCAAAAAATATTTTTACGGTTTTTGTGCTAATATAAGCAAAGAACATACTTGTAAATTGTATTATTAGAAAGGGGTAAGTGTATGAATATAGGTGCAATTCAATCCAACAACAGTCAGCCTAGTTTTGAGGCTTGTTATGTCAGTAGAAATGGCATCAAAAGGGCGTTTGGGGAAAAGGTTTTAACAAAAGTCGAAAGCATTGCATCAGAAATTGAGAAACAGTCTACTAATGTTGATACTTTTATAACTGCCGATAGAGCTGCTGTTTTAAATAGAAAGAACGGGTTCAGAGTAACAGTTCAAAAACCTAATTTGTCTTTAGGGTATAAAATTTTATCACATCTTTCTTTAAGACCTCCATATTGGGAAGAAGGTTTTGTGTTTACTGAATCCATTGAAAAGGATTACGTAGGCTTGCTGGCAACATTTAAAGAATGTAAAAGTAAATTAGCTAAATACATGTAATCTGGAATGTAATTTGTAGGTGCAGTTTTTTGCACTAAAATTTTCAAAAGTGACTTTTCGGAATGGCTGTTGTGTAAATACAATAGCCATTTTAGCGATTTCGCAAATTCAATGGTGAATGAAATGAGCAGAAAAAGTCACTTTTGGAGTAGTTTGAGTCAACTCCTTTCCCACCTTGTTAAATCGGCAAAAGGCTGGATTCTTCGGCGCTTTGAGTCTCAGAATGACAAAATTGTTTCCGAGCAAACTACTCAAAAAAATACACCTAGACCAAGCTTCG
>CAJOOA010000078.1 GCA_905236055.1 Candidatus Gastranaerophilales bacterium
ATAGGATACGGCGGTATTGACCACGTTCTTGCACAGGGTCAGAATGTTAATATTTTGGTTCTTGACACCGAGGTTTACTCAAATACCGGCGGTCAAGCTTCTAAATCTACGCCTACCGGTGCAGTTGCTAAATTTGCTACAGGCGGTAAACCGACTTACAAGAAGAATATGGGCTTGATGTCTATGTCTTACGGCTATGTTTATGTAGCATCTGTTGCTTTGGGTGCTGACAGAAATCAAACTCTTAAAGCATTCTTAGAAGCAGAAGCTTATGACGGACCTTCTATCATATTTGCTTATGCTCCTTGTATCGCTCACGGTATTGATATGTCTAAAACACAAACTGAACAAAAACGTGCGGTTGAAGCTGGATACTTCCCGCTTTACAGATACAATCCGGCAGCAGAAGTTCCGTTCACTTGGGATGCCAAAGATCCGAAAGGTGCATATCAAGACTTCATCAGAAGTGAAGGCAGATACAAATCACTTCTTAAGACAAATCCTGAATGTGCAGAAGAGCTTTATTCTCAAGCAGAAAAGGACGCTGCAACCAGAATGGAAGTCTATAAAGCAGTCGGTGCATTGCTTAAATAGTAATTTTAATTACGATAAAGAGGCAGGTATAAAATACCTGCCTCTTTGTTAGCAAAAAAAATATTTTGAAGTTTTTAGTAATTATGCGCATTCAAAATATATCAACAAATAATTCAAATTATCACCATCCGAGTTTTACAGAGATTAACAGGCAAGTTTGGACAAAATCTTACAAGGTAAAGCACAGAAATACATCGTATCTTTTGAGACCGTCTTTAGAAGAGTGTAAAAATTTTTATGCGTATCTTTCGAAAGCTTTTCGAAATATTGATAAAGTAAATGTGTACAACTACGGGTGTTCTATTGGCTACGAAGCATACAGTTTTATTATGGGAATGTTTTATTCCGGTAAAAAGAAAAATCCAGAGAAATTTATGCCAATAATAGCTAAAGATTATGATAAAAAAATAATAGAGTACGCAAAAGAAAATATTCTTCCTCTGAATAGCTATGAAATTTACAAACTTAAACAGCTTTATTGTTTTGATATTGATAAAATAAAAGATGTTATAAATATAGATGTTTATACTGATCGTGAAACTAAAAACCGTTATGCTTTTGAATTAAGTACCAATCCTTGCATGTATGTAAAACCGACTGATAAACTCACAGACAACGTAAATTTTTCGGTAGCTGATATAAGAAAAGATTACAAAAATATAGAACCGAAAAACAGTGTTGTTATGGCATGTAATTTTTGGCCGTATATGCGCCCGAAAGACAGAAATGAGCTGGCTGAAAATTTATATCACCATTTAGGCAAAAATTCTTTTGTTAAAATAGATGATTTTGATAATGATGCTTTGTTTAATAAATCAACAGCGAATTTGCTTTTGGAAGTCGGGTTTAAAACCACACCTATCGAAAATCTTTTTAGAAGGTGATGTAGATTATATTATTAATAAAATTGATTTTTACATTTTTTCAGGAGCTGATACTGCAAGAATATCAAGTGCATTTTTTAATACGGTCTTGATTGCTATCATAAGTGCCAGCCGTGCTTTCATTAAATCTTTATCCTCTCCGATTACACGATTTGCGTTATAGAAAGAGTGGAATTCTTGTGCAAGCTCCTGAACATATCTGCAAATTGTATAAACTGTTCTGTTCTCTGCAGAAAGTGCAATAACCGACTTAAATTCTTCAAGCTTCATAATCAGCGCTTTGGCCGAATCGGCAGTCTTTGAAATTAAAGATTTGTCAAAATTATTTTCAATTTCTTTAAGTTCAGTTTCCGTCATTGGTGCAGGTTCATTGTTCAATTTTCCGTTTGAAACAGCATTTCTTAAAATCGAGCAAACTCTCGCATGAGCATATTGAACGTAGAATACAGGATTTTCGTCAGTTGAACGTTTAGCAAGTTCAATATCGAAATCCAAAGTTACATCGATATTTCTCATACACATCCAATAACGCGTTGCGTCTATTCCAACCTCTTCAATCAAGTCATCCAAGGTAACCATATTTTTACGCTTGCCCATTCTGACTTCATTTCCGTCAACAACAAGGTTGACGAGTTGTCCCAACAGCACTTCGAATTTATCGGAATCATACCCGAGTGCCTCTAATGATGCCTTAACTCTGGCAATATATCCGTGGTGATCAGCGCCCCAAATATCAATCAGACGGTCAAATCCTCTGTCAAACTTATCTGCGTGATATGCAATATCTGCAGTCAAATAAGTATTTGAACCGTCAGCTTTTTTAATTACTCTGTCTTGATCATCTCCGAATACGGTCGATTTAAACCACATAGCACCATCTTGCTCATATATATAACCCTGTTCAGTTAGTTTTTTTACACCATTTTCTACTTTGCCGGATTTATGCAAATCCAATTCAGAATAAAATTTATCAAAATGTACTCTGAAATCTTTCAATAATGCTTGTTGCTTAGCTTCCATTTCTGCTTTCGCAAATTCGCAAAGCTCATCAAGAGGAATACCCTCAACATTATCCTTATTTACCCCTTGATGACTTGCAAGGTAGTTTTTTGCCGTAGGGATTAAATATTCACCGGGATAATAATTTTTGCGTTCAATTTCATCTGTCGGAAAATCTACTTTTAACCCCAATTCTTGTTGAATTCTGATTCTCAAAGAATTACCGAGTTTTTGAATCTGACTTCCCGCATCATTTATATAAAATTCTTCAAAAACATCGTGTCCGTAAAACCTTAAAAGATTTGCCAGGGCACTTCCCATAGCAGCCCAGCGTCCGTGTCCTATATGGAAAGGTCCGGTTGGGTTTGCCGAAACGTATTCAAGCAATATTTTTTCTTTATTTTTAACCTGATTTTTACCGTAATTTACTCCCTTTTCCAGAATCTCGGCAACAATATCGGCAAGGATTTCGTCTTTTATTTTGAAATTTATAAATCCGCCGACAACAGAAACTGTATATGTTGTTTGCGGTAAGAATTCAACAATAGCGTTCGCAATCATAGGCGGTGCAATTTTTGCCAAACGTGCAAGTGAAGAAACATTTACCGCAAAATCGCCGAAATCAGGATTTTTTGGTTTTTCTATTACAAGGGTGTATTCGTCATTCAGCCCCATTGAACCTAATTTATTTACCGCTATTGCTTCTTTTATACCGTTTTGAACTTCATTTAAGAAAAAATCTTTTAACATTAACCGCGTCCTCTTTTTAACATTTAAACATATTATAGAATAAACAAAACTCATTAACATTAAAAGGACTTATATTGTTTTGCCAAATTTTAATGTTATAATGAGTTCAGCCGTACTCCACGGGGACTTAGCGGATCTCTCGACCCGAACGCTTAGCGGGGTGCAGAGCCTACTGTGAGGGATTCAAAAAGTTTGACAATGTTTTTAAGGTTGTTGAAGGTTTAGGATATGATGGCGTAAGCTATCGAACCGTGTCAGGATGGAAACATAGCAGCACTAAGATAATCCTTACGGGTATTATATTTCTAAAAATGAGATTTTAATTTCAAAGTCAAGGTTTTTGTATTTCGATAGGTAGTGGTACGGTTAAAAAAAGAGGACGATAAGAATCGTCCTCTTTTTTTGTTTTCAAAAGCATATTAGCATAAGCTAAATGCTTTTAAGGACTTTTTTAGAGCATCCACCTTATCTGCCTTTTCCCAAGGAACATTAATATCTGTTCTGCCCATATGTCCGTATGCGGCAAGTTTTTGATAGAATTTACCGCCATTTTTAGCAGGAAGATTTCTTAAGTCAAAATTCTTTATAATTGCTGCAGGTCGCAAATCAAAATTTGCACGGATTACATCAGAAATTTCGTCATCAGAGATTTTTCCTGTGCCAAAAGTATCAACGAATATTGAAACCGGTTCTGCAACACCAATTGCATATGCAAGTTCTATTTCACATTTATCAGCCAAACCGGCTGCAACAATATTTTTAGCAACATATCTTGCTGCATACGCTGCAGAACGGTCAACCTTTGTAGGATCTTTGCCTGAAAAAGCGCCACCACCGTGACGTGAATACCCGCCATAAGTATCAACTATGATTTTTCTTCCTGTTAATCCGGAATCGCCTTGCGGTCCGCCTACTACAAATCTGCCTGAAGGATTGATTAATATCTTTGTCTCAGAATCCGGCTTAATTGATTCGGTTTCAAACACATAATCAATTACATATCTTTTCAAATCCTGAGCAATCATCGCCTGAACTCTGGAGTTATCAGAGATTCCATTTATTTCCGGAGCATGTTGAGTTGAAAGAAGAATTGTATCAATTCTTGCAGGAACTCCGTCAACATATTCAACAGTAACCTGAGACTTACCGTCAGGCCTCAAATAATTCAAATTTCCTTCTTTTCTGACTTGTGCCAATCTATATGAAAGTTTATGTGCTAAGCTTATTGGCAGAGGCATAAACTCCGGTGTTTCATTGCAAGCATAACCAAACATTATACCTTGATCGCCTGCACCGATATTTTCTGTCTCAGAGTTTGAAGTATCAGAATTTTCACTCCTTGACTCATATGCCTTATTTACCCCGCCTGCAATATCACAGGATTGTTCATCAATACTTGTAAGCACGGCACATGTGTTTGCGTCAAAACCACCGCTAGCTTCACCAACGTAACCGATATTTTTTATTGTTTCTCTTACAATCCGCGGAATGTCGACATAGCAGTTTGATGTAATTTCACCGCAAACAAGCACCATACCTGTTGTGGCAGTTGTTTCAGCAGCAACTCTTGACGTTGAATCTTTTGTTAAAAATTCATCCAAAATAGCGTCTGAAATCTGATCACAAACTTTGTCGGGGTGTCCTTCGGTAACTGATTCCGAAGTAAATAAAAATTTTTTTGATGTCATTTTTAATTCTCCTTAATTTATATTCTACTGCCGGTAAGGTTTTTAATTCCGACCCGGCTCTTATATATCAGCAATATTCTAGTATGAAGGGGGCAAAAAAGCAAGTTTTATAAAAGCATTGTTAATATGAAAGTTTTAATATTCTTAATTTTACTTGACACTACAGGGATTTATATAGACAATAGATTATAGATTAGGGGGCTTTTATGACTAAACAAACTTTTTTGCACGATTGCCATGTAAAACTCGGAGCAAAAATGGTCGATTTTGCCGGTTGGCACATGCCGGTTCAATACACTTCAATAATTGAAGAACACAAAACTGTTAGAGAATCCATAGGTTTGTTTGATGTATCTCACATGGGCGAAGTTATTTACAAAGGGAAAGATGCTAAAGCTTTTTTGAACAAGATGGTTCCGCAGGATATTGAGAAATTAACAACAGGTAAGGCGGTATATTGCCAACTTCCGAATAAATCAGGCGGGCTTATTGATGATTTAATAGTTTATTGTTTGGAAGAAAATAAGTATCTCATTGTTCATAATGCGGCAAGAGTGGATGAAGACATCAATTGGATGTCATTAAACGTCGGAGATATGGATGTAGAAATTATTAATGAATCGCATAACTACTCAATGATAGCAGTTCAAGGACCTAAAGCATGTGATTATATGAAATCTTTGGGGATAGAAGATTTACCGAAATTCTTTTCAATAAAAGAAGATAAATTGTTCGGCATCAACTTGTGGATTTCAAGAACCGGTTATACCGGAGAAGACGGAGTTGAGCTTATAATGAAAAACAAGTATGCTGTTGCGATTTGGGAGAATTTACTTTCCCATGCCGGTGATTTTACAGTTAAGCCGATAGGACTTGGAGCGAGAGATACACTCAGACTGGAAGCTTGCTTACCTTTATATGGCAACGATTTGGATGAAAACACCACACCAATTGAAGCAGGACTTTCGTGGTCTATACCAAAAGATAAATCAGTAGATTACAACGGTAAGTCCATCATTGAAAATCAGATTAAAAACGGCGTACCCAAAAAGCTTATTGGTTTAAAAATGTCAGACAAAAATATTGCAAGACACGGTTATGATGTTTTTTACAACAATGAGAAAATCGGAGTTGTAACAAGCGGAAGTGTTTCTCCCTCAAGAGGCGACAATATTGCGCTTGCTTATATAAAAAATCTTGACAATTTGGCTGTTGGCTCTACAATTCAAATATCAATACGAGATAAGCTGCACGATGCGGAAATAATTAAAAGACCTTTTGTGCAAAAAAGAAATAAAAATTAAAATAGGAGAAAATATATGAATGACAATTCTTTATGTACCAAAACTCATGAATATTTGCTTGAATTGGAAAACGGAAAGTATGAAGTCGGAATTACCGATTATGCAATAGAACAACTGGGGGATATTGTTTTTATAGAACTCCCCGAAGTTGGCACTGAGTTCGTCAAAAATGAAGTATTTGCTACAATTGAATCTGTAAAAGCGGCATCGGAAATTTATATGCCTATTTCGGGTAAAATAAGTGAAATAAATGAAGAAGTTGTTAATTCACCGGAACTGTTGAATGATGAAGCTTATGAAAATAAATGGCTTATAAAAATGGATTCTTCTGCAGACCAAATTGAATTTGCAGACTTAATGGACTACTCGGATTATAAAGAAGAAATTGAATAATGAAAAATTTTATAGCACATACTGACGAGACCAGAGAATCTATGCTGAAAAGCATCGGTTGTAATTCTGTTGAAGATTTGTTTAAACAAATTTCTGTTAAAATCAAAGAGTTTGATATAGGCAAGCCATTAAGTGAAATGGAAGTTCAAAAACAAATCAAAGCCCTTGCTAAGAAAAATAATACAGGTTATACAAACTTTATGGGCGGCGGAGTTTATAACAAATTTATACCAGCAGGCGTAAATTATATTGCGCAAAGAATGGAATTTTTAACTGCTTACACTCCTTATCAGCCGGAAATTTCACAGGGAACTTTGCAAATAATTTATGAATATCAAACAATGATTTCTCGGCTTACAGGGATGGATATTGCAAATGCTTCGATGTATGACGGCGGTTCTGCATGCGCAGAGGCAGTTTTGATGGCACACAGAATTTCTAAAGGGAAACTAAATAAATGTCTTATTTCAAAAAACATTAACCCTGAATATATTGAAGTAATTAAGACATATTGTTGGGTACAAAATATTGAAATAGACATTTTTGATACAATTCCTGCAGACTGTTCAGAATATTTTGCAGTTTTAGTACAGTATCCTGATTATTATGGCGAAATATCCGAATTGGTTAAACCAAACACAACCTTCATTGTTTGTGCTAATTTAAGTGCACTTTCAATTTTAGAACCACCATCAATGGCTGATATAGTGGTTGGAGATATTCAACCGCTTGGCATATCCTTGAATTTTGGCGGTCCGCATGCGGGATATATAGCTTGCAAAGAAATTTATATGCGCCAAGTGCCAGGCAGGTTGGTTGGTGCAACCCTCGATGCAGACGGGGAAAGAGCTTATACCTTAACAATACAAACTCGTGAGCAGCATATCAAACGTGAAAAAGCTACAAGTAATATATGCTCAAATCAGTCACTTATTGCGCTTTCCGCAACTTTATATCTGAGCTTGCTCGGAGAAGAGGGCTTTAAACAAACAGGTATTCTTTCGGCTAAGAATGCACACTTACTGTCTAAAATGCTTAATGATAAAGGAATTAAGACTTTAAATAAAAATTTCTTTAACGAATTTGTTATTGAAGTTCAAAATTCGGATGAATTTTTGGCGACACTGAAAGCCAAAGAGATTTTAGGCGGAATTAAGCTTGACAATAGCAAAATCCTTGTCTGTGCAACAGAAATGAATTCCGAAGAAGAAATCAGAAATTATATCAATGCAATTTAAAAAGGAGTAAAAATGTCAAAATACGTAGGTCTTATAGGTATAGTCGTTATCTTTTTGATATGTTATTTGATCTCAAATAACAAAAAAGCTATAAATTATAAGACTGTAGGCATGGGTTTCCTTTTACAAGTTGCACTCGCCGTCTTTATTTTTAAAGTGCCTTTGGGACAAAAAATATTTTTACTCATAGGTGAATTTATAAGAAAAATTTTGGGATTTGCCTATGAAGGCGGCTCTTTTGTCTTTGGTCCTCTGCTAAACAACAGCCGTTTAGCTGAATTATTCGGAAATAATTACAGCATATTTGCTCTACAACTAATTTGCTCCACTATCATAATGATGGTTCTTGTGAATATTTTATACTATTACGGAATAATGCAACGAATAGTTGCAGTACTGGGCAAAGCGATGAATAAACTTATGAAAGTTTCTGGTGCAGAGGCACTGTCAAATGTAGCAAGCGCTTTTGTGGGACAAATCGTTGCTCAAATTATGATTAAGCCGTATTTGGAAAAATTAACCCGTTCGGAATTATTGGCTTCTATGTCCGGATCTATGGCCTGCATATCCGGAGCCATAATGCCTATCTACGTTGGGATGGGTATTCCTGCACAATACTTGCTTGCATCTTCGGTTATGGCAGTACCGGGGGCCTTAATTCTTTCTAAAATAATTTATCCTGAAACAGGCGAACCGGAAACCAGAGATAAAGTTAGAATATCAAGAAGAAGAACCTTTGCAAATGTTTTTGACGGAATTTCAAGCGGAGCTTCCGAAGGTATGAAAGTTGCAATAAATGTTATCGCAATGATTCTTGCATTAGTTGCCTTGGTAGCTTTCATTGACTGGTTTTTAGGGCTGACAGGTACGTTCTTGTACAATCATATTCCTTATTGCAATCATTTCGGATGCTTATCACACCTATCATTAAACTTAATTCTTGGTAAGATATTTGCAGTATTTGCTCTTATTATAGGAGTACAGTTGCCCGATATTTCAGCCGTAGGCGCCCTGATGGGCACTAAAATTGTACTTAATGAAATGGTTGCATATGTTGATTTGACGCAAATCGCTAATACTATTAGTCCCAGAAGCTTTATGCTTGCGTCTTTTGCATTATGTTCTTTTGGAAATTTTGGTTCTATAGCCATTCAAATCGGTGGTATCGGAGAACTTGCACCAAATCAAAGGAAAAATTTAGCAAGATTAAGTATAAGAGCTTTGATTTGCGGAACATTAAGTTGTTATTTATCCGCAGCAATAGTTGGAATATTATTATAGTTCAGCCAATTCATTTTCAATACCGGAATTGATTTGTTTAATATTGGAAACTCTATCAAGAGCTAGCGTTAACATATTTATATAATGGTTTCTTTCGGTACTTAGTGTAAATTTATCTTTAGGAGGTAAATTGTAGTATATTGAAGCAAATTCTTTTTCCTGACATACTTCTTTAGTAAGCATAAGGATGCTTTCCAAAAAATACAATTGATCAAAACAATTTTCAAACGACAATTGAACCTTTTTATATGAATTTTTCATATTAAGGACCTCCATTTTGATACACTATTCTTAATTCCAAATTATAATTTCAGTATAACAAGAGTATGAAAAATAATGTTCATATATTTTCCAATTAACAAAAATTTACAAACTTATTTATATGCTATGAAAGCACTTAAATAATTAATCAATTCGTTAAAACTGATGTTGGTATGATTTTTCTCTCTATTTATAAGATATTCCTTTATTGCGTATAGAATTTCTAAAAATGTCGTTAATGATATACTTCTGTCTGTAAAATCTTCGTACACACTCAGTAAATATGGGTATGTATCCTCGCAATTATGAAATTTTAATTCTACTATTGCTTTTTTCAACTCTTCATTTGGCATTTCAACATTTATCAACTGCAAGTACAACTCGGCCGAATGTTTAATTTTATTCATTATCGCCACATTTTTCGAGTATTTAAGCATCGTTTCAAAATAATTTACAAAATATTCATATAACTTGCTTTCATCAAATTCTTTGAAATTAAATTTACTCCAAAAGAAATCTTTAAAAAACAAAATCAAATCTGAGTTTTTGTTCTGATAAAGTTCCTTAATATCTTTCCAGATTTCTCTAGTCTTAGGCATATTGATAAAATCTTCTATGAGCAATATTTGATTAAGTTTTTTGGAATGTTGGTTTAAAGAATAATATAAATCTCTGTTGCTCACATTTTCTGCATAAACTGCAGTAAATGTAAGTTTTTGAAGCATCTTGAATATATTTGCAGCTCTTAAATGATTATCTCTAATATTTTGCCAATAATTGTGAAGCAACACAAACATCGGATGCGCTTTTTCTTTCCCTGAAAGCTTTTCTCCAAAAATAATTTTCCTGTATATTTCTTGAGAATCACCTGGAAGTTTTAACTTTATTTTATTATTATTCAAAAGATATTTTTTACGAATAGTTTTTATCGCAATATCATTCTTCTCTGTAGTTTTTTTGTAACATTCGCAAATAGCATGCAGAAGTAACGATATAGAGAGCAACCTGTTTAAACCATCAATTAAAATAGTTTTGTCCGCGGATACTTCGGAGAAATACATCACACCGATATCAATTCTTTTTGTAAAATCTTCTTCTATACCGATCAAATCCAAAAAATTCAGCAACCCGTAGTTGCATACAGCATAATCCAAAGTATGCAAGTTTTTTGTTGTATTTAAAAATTCAAGTAAGTTTTTTACTTCCATTACTATTCAGTCAAGATAAATCCGCCGGAGGGCGCATTTTTTAATTTATCTCCCTCAATTTTTGCTCTCAGATTTTTGATATATTTATAAACATAATCTCTCGGCAAATCTAAAAGTTCTGCCAAATCCTTTGCAAAAACTGTTTTACCGACATTATTCAAGAAATATTCAAAAACCATCTGTTCTCTGTCAGTCAACGGTTTTTTCAAAACTACGTTTATATCATTGTGAGAAGAATACTCTTCTACTTGTTCA
Source organism: Candidatus Gastranaerophilales bacterium (assembly GCA_905236055.1). GTDB lineage: Bacteria > Cyanobacteriota > Vampirovibrionia > Gastranaerophilales > Gastranaerophilaceae > CAG-196. The sequence goes on from CAJOOA010000078.1 coordinate 10,856, forward strand.
AGCAAAGACTGTGTCGGCACAGTTTCCTGTTTGGCCATTTTATCTGCTTCAGGAAGTTTGGAAAGTGCCTTATCCACCATACTTTTAATTGAAGCCGCATCTTCTGACTTCGATGTAACAGATTCTTTGGTATTTGTATATTGCATACCTTTTTTATTGATAGAAAAAGGCGTGTGCGAAAGCTGGCGTTCTCTAGCAAAAGCCCTTTCCGCAATAGCAGAAAAACTGTCGCTTATATTGTTATTAGCATTTGAAGAGGTCCCCTTTGACATAACTATGTCAATAACGTCATTGGTCGGTTTGCTTTCTTCAACTGCCTTACCCAACCTAGCAGCAAACTCCTCCAACGTAATCTTTTCTAATGAACTCCTCCACTGTCTTATCTCTTCCTTTGTTAAATAATTAGGCATCCACTGTCTCCTATTAAATTCATGATAGTTAAACTCAATTCCCCTAATCGACTCTTATTATAATTTATCACAAAATATTCAAAAATATTTAAAATGTTTCGTGATGTAAAGATTTCTTTATAAAAATTAATCTTCTTGAACAATACGCCCCGGCATATGATTTTGTTTTATATTCGCTAACATTGCCTCGGCACCGCTTTTATTCTTGAACAAACCCACTTGCAGCGTGTAGTTATTTGAACCTATACACTTAATAATCGGTGATAGATTAAGGTTTGATTCCTGTATAATATCCTTAGCCACCTTTGCTTGTTCAGCCGACGTATAAGTACCTATAAACACTTTGTATACCGGGTCTCTATTAACAGGAACGCTGGCAGATTCTTCAGGTCCAGACTTTTGAACAGCAGGTGCTACATTTGTTGTCCTATTTTGAACGCTAGCCGGTTCCGGTTGAACATCCGTAGCATTCTTCATCAAATCGTCAAAACTTCTTCCCCTATCTTCGTCTTGAATCGAACTGAGTCTGTCGTCTATATTCACCGCAATTTCCTCTACATCCGGTTCTTGTTTGTAATCACCGATAGACACATCTACAGAAGGCGAAAATGATTTTATAAGGACGGTAAATACAAGTAGCATTCCGAAAAAAGATATTACAAAAAGCTTCATTAAAGAATAGTCAGTGCTTTTTGCCCCTGGTTTCATATATTTTTTGTAACCGTTTCCAGTCATTTTATACTCCTCTGACCTTTGTACTCGCAAGAACTATATCATTGAGTTCTTCACTGTAACGTTTCATTATTTTCTCAGCAAACTCTTTTATATTACTTATCCCGAGATCACTTTGCAAACCGGAAGCTTTAACCGGAGCACCTTCCGAAATTATATTCAATCCCGTATGAATCAATATTGAAGTGGTTGATTTAGTTGCGATTGAAACTGACAATTTGCCTCCGTCAACTATCAAATCATCACCTTTTCTTACAACAAAAACACCTTTTTCTTCTAACATTTCTTTAATTATACATATTAAAAGCCGTTGTCTAAAAACTCCTTCGCTTAAACTTACACCGAATTGCTCAGATATAAAACTAAGCATTAATTTGCTATAAATCGGTTCATTATTAATTACATCTTCAATATCAACCATTTCGGTAATTTTAACATCGCATTCCCCCGTGAAAGCAACAATGGCATCCCCCTGAATCCCAAAATTTTTATAAATCCAGTGCGGCGCAAGTTGAGAACCTATATATTTAATTTCTTTATCTATAAATTTAGTTTGCATTTCTCAAATAGAATATCTACGTATTTTTCACAATGATTTGCGATAAGAGCCCTTTTCAGATATTTACACGACTCACATTCCCCGCAATGAATGTTCCCGGACTTATAACAACTCCATACAAGCTCCAAAGGTACAGCATTCTCCACGGCAATTTTAACTATATCATCCTTGCTATAATTAATCAAGGGGGCTATGACATCGGGTTTTACAAGGGTAGAACTTTTAAACAACTCCGATATTTCATTCCTAAATATTTCGGTATTATCCGAAAAATTTCGTCCTTCATCCTTGTTTGCACCGAAAATTATATGTTTATAACCGTATGTATCACAAAAACACGCAGCAATATTTATAAAAAGCGCATTCCTGTTAGGTACCCAAACCGATTTCGCACTTTCATCCGTATTCAAATTCTCTTGCGGGATATGTTTTTCGGACACAAGAGCAGTTTGAGTTATTTCTTTTAACCAATCGAGTTTAATTACTTTATGTTTAATATCATAATACTCACATATATTTTTAGAAGATTCTGTCTCGTTTTTCAAAGCTTTTTGACCATAATCAAAAGTTAAGGCAAGAACAATATTATACAGACCGGACTTTTTTACATAATCCAAAGCTACAAGCGAATCTAAGCCGCCTGAAAGCAAAATAACAGCAGTTTCTGTATTATTCTTCGTCATCACTTTCATATTCCTCAATAAGATTTTTTGCCTCTGTCTTTAAATATTCCGAATATATTGGAAGTTCGATCACCTCGTCAAGTATATCCTTGCCAATAAGATTATACAGAGCAATCAAGGCATTCTTTTTAACCTCATCGTCTTCATCCTGCAAACACGGCTTAATAAGCTTTTCCGAATCCTCGTCACCGCTGTTCATAATTGCTTCGATAGCATTAATTCTAACCATCGGAGATGAATCCATTAAAGAACTCTTAAGTGCTTTTATAATTTTTTTATTGTTGAAATTAAGCTTACCTAATGATTCCACAATTTTTTCTTTAAGGAAAGAAAATTTATCCAAGAATCCTTGTTTGGATTCCAATATCGTAACAAGCGGATCTATTGCACTTGTATCGCCCAAAAGCCCCAAAGCAAATGCCGCAGATTCTTTCAGATATACGGATTTTTCATCTTCATCCTCAACTACGTCAAGAAGCGGTTTTACAGCATATCTGTCCCCTATCCTCCCCAACGCATCTGCGCAAGCAAGCCGAATTCTGTAGTGTTCTTTTTTGTTGTTCAGGCAGTCTAAAAGCGCAGTAACTGTTGATGTATCTTTATAATTCGCAATGGCTTTAACACACATAATGCGGACATTCATATATTTTTCTTTTTCATCTTCGTCCGATATATCATCTTTTGGTTGTTGAAGCAGCTCCAACAGTATTGCAAGCGTCGATTTTGCTCTATTAGAATCAGTGAGTTTTATAATTTGTATAAGCAGATCTGAATCTTCTATGTTCAACAGGCAATAGTTGTAAATGCAAGTGAGTTCGGCAGAATTGTAAAATTTTTCAAGATCAGCTATATTTTTTGCCGCAACAGATGTAGGTTCACTCCAGATACCACAGTTTGCAAGTATTGTATTAAAATCCAAAACTTTATTATCCACAGATACAACATACAATAAAAGTGGCTTTTTCGCAAACTATATAAAGCATTTTCAACATATTTAAGAATCAATTTAAGTAACAAAACTTAATATTTCTTTTTAAAAAAGGCAATTTTTTTAAGTAGATAAACTTTATATATGTAAGGCAGTTAATAAGGAGCTATATAATGCGAGAAGAAGAATTGAATGCAGCTGTATCGGTTATACCAGATCCGATTAACAATGTATACAAGCTAAATTCAAGAAAAGATATAGAAGAAATTCAAAGAATTTGCAGAATCTTTGCAATCTCCGAACAACAGTCCAATAAACACAAAATGTTGTCTATAAAGAATCTTGCAACATTCAGACTTGTGTTGAGTAATAATTAAAGCATTAAAGATAAAAGAAATAAGGAAAAAACGGGATAACTAATAGTTATCCCGTTTTTTATGTTGAAGGTTTTTTAGTTCTGCCCCCACCGCCTTTGCCATCGTCGTCTTGTTGACCAGGAAGCTCCTCCGCAGGAACCTCCATATCATCGGGAACTTCAAATTCAAGTCCTTCAACATCTTCCATATAACCCTGATAAAAGTCTGCGTTTTCATTGTATAAATCAAGAGTTTGACCGTTAATTTCCGATGTTTTTTCTCTGTCTACAACCTCTTTATGAGTTTCATCCGCCCACTTGCCTTGTTCTACAGCAGCAGCCGTATCAGATGCCGCAGCAAGCAATGCAATCGCACCTGCTACCAAATAAACTGCGCCTGCTCCAAATGCTACTGAGCTTGCGGAACCCTTAAGAACAGCTTTCCCTCCGTCAACGAGTGCGGTTGCTGCATTAAGACCTTGAGACACTGATTCAACTTTACATTGAACTTCGGTAGAATCATCTATACTCGACGCTTCTGCAGTATAACCCGCCCTTTCACCAATATCTTCAGTTATTTCATCAAAATAACTTTGGTATTCCGACATTTCTTCGTATACTTCTTGCACGGCCATTTCTGAATCATCTTTTATTGACTGTACATCATCTCCTAACTTTGTCATCATTTCAGTAGTTTCCTGATATGTTTTAATATCTTTTTCGCTCAATTGATATCCTGCAGTTACAGCTTTTTGTGTATACTCTATGATTGCATTATTACTTTCATATTCAGCTTTTGATTCAAACATACCTGTATTAGCGCTATCGACTGTTTCATTAGCCAAATCACCAAGGTCTATAAGTTCCATGTCGTAACTATCTAAGTCACATTGATTCTCCAGTGCCGCGTCTTGTAATTCAGGCATTTTTTCAGCATACACATCTATAGCTTTTTTCTGTTCTTCATTCGGTTTTTCTATTCTGTATGTAGCCGCCATAACCCCGTCTAAAGCACAAGAAGCCAGCAATGACCATTCCATGTTGTTTGCAGATTCCGCTTTTTTTGCTGCCTTGTCTGCCTTATTGCCATATTTTTCGGCTTTTGCATAATCCTTTTTTCCGGCAAAATCTGCAGCTTTTTGCCCATATTTATGGGCCTTCTTACCTGCCTTTTTTGCCACTTTTTCCGCTATTTTTTCTCCGATATTTGCACCCAATTTGCCCGCATAATATTTTCCGACTGTATTACCGGCAAGTGTAACAGTACCGTCTGTAATCGTTCTGGTTGGCTGCTTCCAATCATTATCATGGTTATACCCAGAATCATCCAGCGCCCATTCATGACCGTTTTCCCAGTCATCATCATCTACATAATAATTATTATCATCAGTTTCTACATAGTTATTCCAAGAGTTAATTTTATTGTTGTACAACCCCACAATATAGCCCATTTCATCAGCAGTTATACCCATAGTATTACCGTTATAGTAGTAATCTATATAGCACTGTTTAGCATAACTTGGAGATGTTTCGACTAAATTAAAATTAACTGGTGACATAATCCCTCCGAATATATTCCGGTTTCCTGTTCATTCACCATGTATTACGGCAATTTGCAGCCCAAACTTTAATCATTCTGACATTTTTTTACAAATCTTTACAATAAAAGCAAAATTTATATTTACACGCTTTTTTATAGTATGGACTCAATAAGTTTTAAAGCAACTACATTATGTAAAGGTTCTGTTAAATCGTTTGGGAAAACATCTGGCAGTTACAGAAATAAAATAGTTAAACTTGTAAAAATAAACAGCTGTTCGGAAAAAGACTATTCTGCTATGGTAAAATTATCAAAACTTTGGGAAGGTGAAGATAATTTTATAGATACTATTTTAGCAAAATTAAATTATTCAAACAACCATAGAGAAGCCCCCAAAAGTGACGTATACATCTTAACTTCTCAAATAAAAAATTTGGGGAACCTTAAGCCGGATAAAATTTTAGGACTTGCAGAAGTTACGGCAATAGATAATACTTGTTCTTTAGATTACCTGCAAACAAGACCCGACAGCATGTATTCTAAGTCCGAAAGAAAATATAAACACGTGGGAGAGTATTTATTGAATTATGTAACCGGAAAATTCGGCAAAAAAAATTTATATCTTCGTTCAACTGAAAATGCCATAGAATTTTATAAAAAATACGGATTTATAATAGCACAGGCCGATTTAAATGAGCCACTTATGAAATATAAAAAATAGAATCTCTTTTATTTATATATGCATTGTTGTATTCTTATTGTTATGCTTGACAGAAGATATAATGCATTCAGCGATTATTTAAGACAAAAGTTTGGTGCAAAGGTGTATAAAGTTACGCTTGATGCCGGTTTTTCCTGTCCAAACCGTGACGGAACCATATCAAATAAGGGCTGTCTGTTCTGTGACGAAAGCGGGAGTTTTTCGCAAACACACTCCAATCGAATGACAATTAAAGAACAAATCGAATCCGAGATGGAATTTCTTTCAAAACGTTTTAAAGCAGAAAAATATATGTCTTATTTTCAGGCATACTCAAATACGTACAAACCGGTCGAAGAACTCGAAAAAATATATAAAGAAGCCCTTAACCATCCGGACATAGTAGGTATTTCCATAGGAACCCGTCCTGATTGTGTTGATGATGAAAAGCTTTCATTAATACAATCATTCACTCCCGATTACTATACCTGGATTGAATACGGTTTGCAGTCCGCAAACGACAAAACTTTGAAGAAAATTAACCGCGGGCATGACTATGATTGCTTCCTACGGGCTTATGAAAAAACCAGAAAATATAATGGAATAAATATTTGCATACATGTAATTATGAATCTTTTTGAAACCTATGATGAAATGATGAATACTGCACAAAAGGTTGCTGCTCTTGAGCCGGACGGAGTAAAAATTCATATGCTTTGCGTTCTCGAAGGAACAAAATTGGAAAAAATCTACAATCAAGGGAAACTTAATTTAATGACTGAAGATGAATATGTAAACGTAGTTTGCGATTTTCTTGAATATTTACCCCCAGAAACAACTATACACCGCCTTGCAGGAAATGGCCTTAGGACCGCCCTTGTGGAACCACGTTGGATTGGGCGCAAGCTCGATACAATGAATCGTGTAACTTGGGAGCTTGAAAGAAGAAACTCCAGACAAGGAAGTAAATTTAATCTCATATCCGACGTTAACATAATTTAAAATAGTATTGATTTTATGTTAAAATAAAAACCAAAAGAGGATTTTTTATTATGAGAATGTCTAAATTATTTGTTCAAACTTTGCGGGAGTTTCCTTCCGATGCGGAAGTTATCTCACACAAACTGCTTGTAAGAGCAGGTTATATAAGAAAACTTTCGATGGGAATTTATAATTTTTTGCCCCTTATGTGGAGAGTTTTGAAAAAAGTTGAAAATATTGTGCGTGAAGAAATGGACAACGCTGGTGCACAAGAACTCTTGATGCCTTTTGTTCAACCCAAAGAACTATGGGAAGAATCGGGCAGATGGGGGGCTTATGGAGGTGAATTAATGCGCCTTACAGACAGACACGGACGTGAAATGTGTCTGGGACCGACTCACGAAGAAATTATAACAGCAATCGCTCGAGACGGACTCAAATCTTACAAACAATTGCCAGTAAATTTATATCAGATTCAATCAAAATTCAGAGATGAACGTCGCCCGCGTTTCGGACTTCTTAGAGGGCGCGAATTTATTATGAAAGATGCCTATTCCTTTGATACGACTCAAGAGGGTTTGGATAAAGAATATAAAAATATGTGGAATGCGTATACCAAAATATTCAAGCGCTGCGGGCTTGATACAAAAGCCGTTCAATCTGACTCCGGCGCAATCGGAGGCAGTGTAAGTCACGAATTTATGGTTATAACGGATACAGATGCTGGTGAAAATGACGTATTTTACTGCGATTGCGGTTATGCTGCAAATTCAAATCATGCCATTTCAGACCTTCCAATGGCAAATATAAAAGGAGAATGGAGTACTCCGCAAATTATAGATACTCCTGATACTCATTCCATTGAAGAACTTTGCGATTTCTTAAAAATAGAACCGACAGTCATTGTTAAATCTCTTGTTTATATAGTGGATAAAAATCCTGTAATAGCTTTAATAAGAGCAGATAAAAATGTCGAGGAAACAAAACTTTTAAATGCTGTTGGCGGAAATGAAATCAGAATTGCCGTTGCAGCCGAAATTGAAGACATTATGGTTCAAAATGGATTCGATGCTGAAAAGGGCTTTATCGGTCCTAAAGGATTAAAAGAATACAATGGTGTTCCGGTTAAATTTGTTGCAGACAAGACTGTTATTGATATGAAAAATTTTGTAATCGGAGTAAATCAAAAAGATAAACACGGAGTTGGATACAATTGGGAGTGTAAATGTAATTCAGGTGGCAGTGACTCTACCGGCTTGATTGAGTTGCCCGAAACAGTTGCAGATATCCGCCTTGTTGAAGCAGGAGAACTTTGTCCTGAATGTGGAAAACCATTAAAAGTAACAAGAGGAATCGAAGTCGGAAACATATTCCAATTGGGAACAAAGTATTCCGCACCGATGAATGCAGTTTATACAGATATTGATGGAACAACAAAACCATATATTATGGGATGCTACGGAATAGGCATTTCCAGAACAGCGGCTGCCGCAGTAGAAGCACATCACGATGAAAATGGCATCAAGTGGCCGCTTGCAATTGCACCTTATCATGCGATAGTAATTCCTGTAAGTACAAAAGACGAGCTTCAAATGAAAGTTGCGGAAGATATTTATAAAACACTTGTTAAGCATGGAGTCGAAGCTGTTATTGACGATCGTGACGAACGTGCAGGCGTTAAGTTTAAAGATGCCGATTTAATAGGTTTCCCATATAGAATAACCGTCGGAAAAGGTATAACAGAGGGGCTTGTTGAATTTAAGACCAGAGAAACAGGGGAAATTTTGAATATTAAGCCGGAAGATGCTGCAGAAATTGTTGTTACCGCCATAACAAAATTAAAATAACTATCTGCTAACAAAAAATGTTTTTACGGGTTTTAATTCAAATATAGAACATTATAAGGAGGCCTTTCGATGCAAATCCAACCAATAGCAAACAACACAAATTTTCAGGGAACCTTTGTAAAAAATCAAGCATGGAAAAATATTGAAAAGCATTACAATCAATACGGAAAAAGCATTATTGATGATTTTAAACCTTATATTAAACTGATAGAACAGCATTGCCCTGAAAATAGTGTTTACCAATTCATCGAAAAGGAAGAATACACCAAAGACCGCGGATTTTATAACGTTTATACGCTATTGAGAAATAATTCTAATATAGGCGAAAGTTATAATTTAAGAATGATTTCATATATATTAAATGCTGCAAAACCAATTATAGTAAAAGATGCCGTTGGTGATATAACGTAATAAAAAAAAAGCTTGAGCGAGGACTCAAGCTGATAAATTGGTTAATTAATAAGGTATTTAATAAGGTTAATTAAAAAAAAAATATGTTTTTAAGACTTTTTTCTAAACCAATTTTTGGGATTCAATTTTGACCAAAAACCGGTTTTAACAGTATTTGCCGGAGCAGGCGCAGGTGCCGGAAGTGAAGGTTTCTTCCTTCCTCTGAACAATAACAACGGCGTTGCAATTATGACCGCTGCTGCGATTAGACCTTTCAATGTCGGATGAGAGTTTAATACACCCTCTTTTACACCTTTTGCTTCGTTATAAATAGAATTTTTATAATTATTTTCGTTATACACTGCAGGATAAATATCTCGTTTACTAAAGTTATACGAAGGAGTAGCAAATGCATTTACATTATTATAAATATTGGATGCACTGTTAAGATATGCAACAGACTCCAAATCCGCATACGGACTTATATATCCTCCGTAATTTCCACAACACATTGGCATGGCTGATGGCATATCGCCGGCTTGATAATAATTTGCCGAACTAAGAGCAGCGCCATAAGAATTTCCATAATTACCATAAATTTGTCCTTTCATACTTCCGGTGTTGTAAGCAGCACCATATGGAGCTGCCGGAATGATTTCATACGCTTCGTATGGAATACGTTCAAGTATTCCGTTATAGTATAAATGATCTAACGAACCTGGTAAAATTGTCATTTAACAACACACCTTATTTCATACACACATATATATAAAGTTTTTTTATTTCAAAAAATTGCTTATTTTTTTTAAGTTTGTTAAGTTTTATTTACAATATTTGAATTGTTATAAATTTAAATCGCAATTTGCTTGACGTTAAGTATCCTTTGTTATAAACTCATTTATGCCGAAGTATAGTGCGTTGGTATGCCTTGCTCGGCAGCAGTTAGAACCTTGCTTATGTGGTTATCATCACATGAGCGCAAGAAAAAAGGAGATAATAAATGCCAAAATTAAAAACACACCGTGCAGCAGCTAAAAGATACAAAGTTACTGCAACAGGTAAAATCACAAGAAGACATGCAGGTATCGGTCACTTGCTTCAACACAAGTCGGAATCAAGAAAACGTAAGATTTTCAGCGATGTAACAATCTCTGAAACTCACGAAAAATTGATTTCTAAAGAGTTACCTTACAAGAAGTATTCAAGATAGGAGTGTTGAACAATGAGAATTAGACGTGGAAATGTATGTCGCAACAGACACAAAAAAATATTAAAGCTAGCTAAGGGCTTCAAAGGTGCAAGAAGCAGAATCTTTAAAGTAGCTAACATCGCTGTTATGAAAGCACTTAAATACGCTTACAGAGACAGACGTGCTACAAAGAGAAATATGCGTCGGCTTTGGATTGTTAGAATTAATGCAGCTGTAAGAGAACAAGGGATGAGCTATTCGAGATTTGTTAATGCTTGCAAAAAGGCAAACATCCAAGTTAACAGAAAAATGCTTGCAGACCTTGCAGTTAATGACAAAGAAGCTTTCCAAATAGTTGTTGATACAGCTAAAGCAGCTCTTTAATACAAGCTTTGTCTACAAAAAAGGGGAACTAATTAGTTCTCCTTTTTTAGTGCCAATATTGAATTAAAAACAACATTACTTACTTAATAACAGTATAAATTCTGTATTCAGAAGGCATTATCTTGCCAAAGGAAAGAGAATTTGTTGCCGTTGCAAATTTTTCTTCAACATAATCCGTTCCGTCAAATATATATTCGGAAACTATTGAATAATCGCAAGAAAGCTCGATGGATTTATCAAAAACTTCCGTTCCTTCTCTTTCTTCTGTCCAAGAATTCCCGTTATCTTCAATTGTGAACTTTTCTGTCGGCGCATTGTAGTTTGCAGCAACAAGAATAGAATTTTTAACTCCTTCCTTTTGAATATGCCAAACAACAAATCCGTCATCATCCTGCCTTATAATATTGGCTTCACCATCAGTAATTATCGGATTATTCTTTACAAATCTGTCAATTGCGTCAAATTTTGAATAAAAATCATAATCCCTGTTTCTTTTCATAGAGATTTCCGAGCCAATTATTTCTTCTATTCCGCCAACAGTAAAGGATTCATCCCCATCTACGTGCATAATCGGTCTCTGTGCGAATTTACCGCCCGGAATAAATTTGTACTTAAACCATTTAAAGAGCGCACCATCTTTTCCCAATTGAGCCGGATATCTGTCTATCGCTTCAAATTCGCCGTCTTGGTTATTATACGTTTTCATTACTGATAACGGCATTTTTGAAGGCGAAGAAGTATTATAATTCGAAAGCCGTAAATTATCATCTGCAATTGTCTCCGGAGTCTTACAACTTTGTAAAACTATATCATTCCCCCAAAGAAGATCAAAACCCATATCTTCGTGGTATTCCTTGTAATAATTATCCCAAAGCATGTATTCCGCCAAAGATGCAAAATAAGGAATACTTTCCTTCATAGCAGAATTTAACATTCCCAACACTTTTCTCGGCGCTCTGTAGCTAATCGGAGTTCCATTATCTTCCGAAACTTCATCAACAACATGGTCAATATGATCAACTCTGAACCCGTCAAAATTGTATTCTTTTTGCAAATTCTTCATATAATCAATGAAAAATTTGATTATATCATTGTTGTATTTTCCGTTTTCAAGACATACAAAATAATACGGAGTTTGACAATCAAGATTAGCAAGGTATGTAACGTCTTCACCATTAAATTTGTAATGCTTGAATATCGGATAAGATGCCCCCTCGCTCATTTTATCAAAGACAGGCACGCCTGCCGAACACCACGCACCGCCCGGAGCCGGCCACATACCCTCAGAAATCAATGTTTGTATAATTTCACCTTGATTTTTGATATCGTTTTCGCTCATCCTTTTGCCGTTACTGTTTTTGCAAACACGGTTTATGATATTTCTGGCTTTTTTGTGAAGTTTATCCTGAATACTTTTTTCTAACATTGAATTGGATAAAAATGTTTTTGTTTCCTTTAAAAGTTCATCAATCTCGTTAAAAATATTCTGATAATGTTCGGTTAATTCACCATAAGTTTCACCTTTTATAGCTTTTTTATAAATTCCGCTGACTATATCTAAATCGTCTTTGATATATTTATTTTGAAGTTCTAATGCAACAGAATCGACGTTTCTGAATAATTCAGACATCAATGCATTTATATCAAACCACCTTGCACATTCCGGCGTTGTAAGAACTATTTTAGAGAATCTTCCCGTCTGAGGAAGAATATCATAAATCACCGGATGTCCTGCAAGTTGCGTCATTTGGATGAATATTTTTACCTGTTCATCAGCATTTAACCCCGTTTTTTCATAAATTTCTTTATCTTCAAGGTTCGGACTTACACAGCTAGCAGTAGGCAGATATGCACAGCCGAATTCACGAGGATGGAAGGGGATTAAATACATCGTTGTATTAAATATTCCGTTCTCTAAATTTCCTGTCGGTAAGATTAACAATTGACGTAACCAATCCATAAATCGTCCGCAATCTTCACGTTCGTTGCCGTTTCCTAAACCGGCAAGATTTATAAGTTTTATGTTATGACCTTCTTTTTGAAGCCAGCTCGAATCTTTTATGTTGTTTCTCGCCAGAACACTTGATTTTAGAAAACTAAATTTCCCGTCTAAAAACACGCCTTCGTTTTCCCACTTAGTTTCCAGTGCATACAAAACCTCCGCATCAGAAAGCTCTTCCAATGCCTTGATGTGCGGATAAGGGAGATATCCGTATTTTTCCATAGTTGATTTCAAATATTCTTTTCTCTCATCGGATATTGAATTAAAAGAATATAACTCTTTTAAAGATGAATAAAAGTTATTCAAATTATCAACTGCCGAAACTTCTTTTTTAAACAGAAAATTTAACATGACTTTCTCCTTGTGCACCTTTAACAGTGATTGTCGGACGTGGTTGTTTTGTATATGAATAATATCATGGTTATATACCGTATTTCAAACTGGTATTAAGAATTGTTACAACCGTCAGCAAATTTTTTATTTACGGGTTTTTACTTAATAGTTATTTAATTTGAGGAGAACTATATGCAAATTAATTCAGTACAAAATTACGGTCAAAATAATTTAATTCAAATTAATAATAAACCCGCTTTTAAAAGCATACGCGTTGCAACGGAGTATGTCGGTCCGTTGTACAAATACGGAACAAGAGAAGCACAATCAAAGTATAAGAGTATTGTATCAGAGTTATCGCAAATGTGTACCAATTTAAAAATAAAAACAGACTGGAACGATCGTATAGTCGGGGATTGGCCTGAATACATGGTGAGTGTTGTAAAAAATCTAAAAGAAAATTGGTTCAGACGTGAAATGTATGAAGAAGCAATCGTACCATTTATCAATAAATATTCAAAAACAGATAAGAAAGAACTCCAAGAGTTAAAGAAAAAGTACAACGAAATGATTGACAGTATGGGCAAACAAGGTAAAAGCCTGGATATAGAGTTTTATACGGCTCCGCCTCACACTAATACTTCATACGGATATATGGTTTATGTTATACCGGCACTCGGAATGGAAGGCATAATAAATGATTATCACGAAAATAATGATGCTTATTACGTTGAACCATACGGATATCCTCGATATTATAAGAGAATGTATTTACCTTCAGAAAGAACAATAGATAATATTAAATTAGAAATTTTTAATAAATTAAACAGTATCTTTGAAGAAGGAATTAAAAACGGGCAGGATAAAATAGTTGTTCCGCTGCCGGAAGGTAAACATGATGAAAAAGTTCTTGAACAGCTCAAAGAGAATGAGGAACGTTATGACAGAATGAAAAAAGAATATCACATTAAAGACGAAGAAGAATACCATCGTGAGTGGGCCCATGAATTCTTATATTCACGCCGGTCGGAAAGCTGTGAAGATTATTTCGAGAGTCAAGCAAGAGAAACTGCGCGGTTTGTACATGACAGACGGTTTGCGTTTAATGAAGAAATGGAAGACGATTAGTTAACATAAACAGCTTCGTTCAGTTTGAGTATAAATCTGCTTCCTGCGGGTATTGATACGTGTCCGCCTTTGGAGAAAAACGCCGTAATTGGTGAAATTAGTGTATTTGCTCCTAAGCACAGAGTCCCGTATACAAAAGGAAACGGTGAAAGAACAAGAGTAGAACCGCTTCCGCCAAGGTTTACGGTTAAGCTGAGCATTCGATTAAATAAACTTCGTCCCCAGTTACCCTTCTTCCACATAGTTTTTAAGTAAGTTCTTTCGCCTTTTATATTATCAAAAAACACTTTTTTATCTTTAGCCCTAACAACATAAGCATTTAAAGGAACCGTATGTCCGTTGTAAAACATAGAATATACCCTAATTGCGACTAAACCACCGTTACAGGATATCTGAGGCTGGTGAGATTCAACTATTTCACCGTTTAAAATCGTACCGGCGGGTATTGTATATCCGTTTCCGCTTGTTTGAGCAACGGTTTTGAATTTTACGGAAGTCCCCTGCTTTTGCCAATCGGAAATCGCGCTTGTGTTTACCACATTAAATTTAGTTCCGGATTTAATTTTTATGTTTCCGCCTTTGTAAGGGATTGCGGGCAGTGATTTGGGGACAGACGCCTTACTACCGCTTACGTCCGGTTTACTTTTGGGCTTGCTGTTTTTTACAATATTGGGCAAGTCCGGCAAGCCTCCTCCGTTATTGGTATTTATTCCGGTATCATCAATAAGTTTTGTATCATTATAATTCTTTCGGATTTCATCATTTACGGTTTCATCCAAATTAAAAGAGCATGCCGTATTTATTGTCAGCATGATTATTAATGGTAAAATCAACACTTTTTTTGTTATAAATTTCATCCGTAAGCCACTCTCTAATTATATTTTAACAAATTGTAACAAATTTGTTAAGAACTAGCAAAAAAAATTTTGTTTTGTTTTATGATAAGTGTGTAACCAGACTTGATTTAGATTGGAAACTATGATGAAGATTCATACAACGCAAAATCTAAGTTTTTTAGCCCAACAACAACTATATCCAACCGGCAGTGTATCGCTAACAGACATTAGATTTAAACAAGGCAATGTACAAGAAAACAGTACAAAATCAGATTTACCCTCTAAGAAAGATCGTAATTACAAATTGATAAACACTATAGTCTTACTTAGCGGCGGAACAATGATATTCGGACTGTCAGCTGCTCTTGCAAAAAGCCGCCTTAAAAAGCTCACACCGGAAGATTTAAAAAATACAATAAAAACATTAGAAGAAAAAATTAAAGTTGGGGACGTAAAGGAAGAATTTACTACCAAAACAACAAGATGGGATAAATTTTTAGAAAGTAAATCTTTAGATAAAGTTCTTCAGTGGACAGAAAAGAATGAGCCCGTTATACAAGCGGCGATGGCGGCCCTTATTTGTATGATTTTAAGACCTCTTACAATCATGTCACTTCCTAATAAAAAGGGCAAAGATGATAATATGTATAAAGAGGATAATATGTATGCTTCTGCACACTCAATATCCTCAGGTATTATGGGGCTTGTTGCCACAATGCTTATTGCTCGGCCATTTGCAAGAGGCACGCAGTATACTATGGATAAAATGTTCAAAGATCTTAGCGAAGATGCCCTGAAGCGTTATTGCCCGAAACTTGATTTGAATTCAATTTATACAGATGCCACCAAAACTGCCAGAAAAGAAGTTAAAGAATGGCTTTTAATAGATGGTAACAGATTTATATCGAACCTTAAAGACGTAGAAAAAATTCCTGAACTTATGCAGTTTAATGAAATTTCCGCAAAAACTTTCCGAGAATTATTACATGCCGATGTTGATTGGGCTTCTCAAAAAGGAAAATCTTTTAATGACGTTGTAACAAAAGACGGCAAAAAACTTTATGACGTTATCGATTGGAATTATTTGGGAATTATTGTTAAACAAGAATATAAAGGTGCGGAAAAAGTTGACAAAAAGATTCTGATGGAAAGCACCGGTGACGCAAGAATTCTTTTGAAAGACCTTGACAGAGAGTTTTTGGAAAAAATAATCAAAGATTCTGACAATTCATCCTATTGGAAAAAACTTGATATAAATTCTGTATACAAAGATGGACAAGTTGTTGATTTCAGAAATTGGAAAGAATTGGGCTCAGAGAATCAGTGGAAATTAGATTTGGGGAATACTTACATATCATCTCCGTATGACACAACAATTTATATACCGAGAATCAGCGGTAAACATCGAATTGAACCAACCGGAGAAATAAAATACGCAGCATATCTTAAAAATGGCATAGACGGAAAGTTGGGAACACCCATAGATGAAGTAATGATGGCTGCCGATAAAAAGAATGATGTGCTTAACAAATCTATGACTTGGGCTCCTGATATTGTAACAAGACCGTTGGTTGCTACTGCAACTATTTCACTAATTCCGATTGCACTCAAAAATATTTTCCATATTGAAAAAGGGAAATCCGCACCTGCAAAACCGGTACAAGAAAACAAAGAAAATAATAACGTTTCTTTTAAAGGAAAAAGCGCTGATGATAGCGATACCGAAACAAAAAATCCAAGCAATTCTGTTTCCTTCAAAAGTAAAGGAAGTAACGGTTCGGCAGGCGGTAAAAAGCCATCTTCATTAAGAGAACATATTAATAAATTTTTAGAACGATTTATTTCAAAACCGTTGGCAAAAATTTATGGGAAGCCAATGTATGAATCAAAAACCGTAAATAATATAGCAGAAAGATTATCAAAAGTCCCTGGCGGAATGACTAATCACATGGCTACATTGGGAGCACTCCTGACAAGCAGTGTTTATATGTATCAAACTTTGCATAAAAAAGATTTAGATGATGACAGAAAACGCACTCTAGCAGTAAACCAATGCTTATGTTTCATTGTTCCTACAATTTGTGCATATACAGTCGATAAATTACTTAAAAACTTGACAAAAGAAAAAATCGAATACAAATATGCCAGCAAGCAAGAACAAAAGATTGCTTTGGCGAAACTTAATAAAGCGGATTCTGAAACTATAGAAAAATTACAGAAAGGTTTAGGAGCAAAATTAAAAGGCGTTCGTACTTTGGTAAGTCTTGCAATATTTGCCTTAATTTACCGTTATGTTGCACCAGTACTAATTACTCCTGTTGCTAACAGAATCGGCGAAAGAGTTAACGAAAAGAAGCACGCTGAAAAAGCACAGGCGAATGCATAATTAAATATTGAGTTTATAACCCCCACCATATATTGTTTCGATATATTTTTTACCGTCGGCAATCTTGTCAATTTTGCTTCTTAAATGTCTTATATGAACTCTTATCGTTTCAATGTCGTCATCGGGTTCATATCCCCAAACCTCCTTAAGAAGTTTTTGCGCCGAAACCATATTTCCATGATTCTGAAACAAAACATTAAATATATCAAACTCAATAGGAGTAATCCTTTGAACCTTGTCGTTTATTTTTACACTGTATGTTTCCGGCATTAAGGTAATTTCTTTATAAGTAAGTAAATCTCTTACCGCTATAGATTTTGGAATCTGATTTGTTCTTTTTAACAATGCCCTGACTCTGACAAGTAATTCGTCAATTTCAAACGGCTTTGTCAGGTAATCATCCACCCCTATATTAAATCCGTTCACTTTATCATTGAGTTCGGATAAAGCCGTCAACATTATAATTGGAATTTCTGAAATTTCAGAACACTGCCGTATTCTTTGTGCGACCGTAAAACCGTCTACTTCCGGCATCATTACATCTAAAATTATAAGTTCGGGATATTCTTGTTTAGCAAGAGCAAAGCCATCTGTTCCGTTAAAACTCTGCACCACTTCATAACCTTGAAGCTCAAGATTCACCTTAATCAATTCATTTATTGCAACATCATCATCAATAACAAGTATTTTAGTCATTTACCAGAACCTCATTATTGATATGCTCGTCCGACTCAAGCAAAAGTTCCTCCGGAATATTTTTTGCAGAAATAATTCCATATTCTTTTAAAGCATTAACTTGAGAAAAAAGACTCGGTTTAGATTTACTGTTTCTTGTGAATCGGTTAATTGTTGTCGTAAATTTTGAAGAAATCTCACTAAATTTTCTTTGTAAATCAATTAAATCATCACAAAATTGAACAAAAGTATCATACAGATTTGAGCCCGCTTGTACAATCATACTTACGCTTTCCTGCTGTTTTTGTTGAGCAAATAATTGATTTACAAGTCTGATAGCAACTAATAACGATGCCGTGCCGACAATAATAATATTATATTTATATGCCATATTTATTAAATCGACATCTTCATACAAAATATGAACTGAAGATTCTATAGGCATGTACATTAATACAAAATCCGGTTGTGATAAATCACCCGCATTTTGATAATTCTTGCCTGCCAAATCGGAAATACGTTTTTTTACCTCTGTTTTAAATTCATTCAAACAAGATTCATCTTCTATATATTTAAGATAACTGGTTAAAGTGACCTTTGAATCAATAATCAGATGTCTGTCATTTGGAAGATTGACAACAATATCAGGTCGTACTGTATGAATTTCTTCATCTTTAAGATTCGTTGAGGTTGTTACATATTGTTTTGTATAATGGATTCCTTCGTTCATTCCGCAAGATTGTAATATGGTATCAAGCAAATCTTCCCCATACGAACCTTTTACGTTTTGATTTTTTGTAAGCGCATCAACCAAATTTTTGGCCTCTTGTTCAATAATTTTGTTATTTTTTTCAAGATTAGTAATTTGCTCAACAATTTTGGTTGTATTTTCAACGCCTTTAAGATTAAAACTTTCTATTTTCTGTTTAAATTCACCTAATTCTTTAGTGAGCGGTAGAATTTTTTCTTCTAGAGTTTCTCTGTTTTGCCTTCTCAAATCTTCTTGTTCATTCTTGATGGTTTCGTTTGCGAGCCGAACAAAATCACGTTTAATAATCTCCTGAATCGATTCAGCAGAATCGAGTTTGGATTTTAGCAAAATCAACTCTTCCTTTGCAGAAATAATCTTCTGCGAATCTATCATGTAAGTTATAAAAAATGAAAGGAATGCCCCTCCTAAAAATGCCAAAATGTAAAAAAGCATTAATTATCTCCTTTGGAATTTAGCTAGCAGTCTTAAAATTTCAATGTATAACCACACAACTGTTACAATTAATCCGAAAGCGCCATACCATTCATACTCTTTCGGAAAATTTCTCTCTGCTGCCCGTTCAATAAAATCAAAATCAATAATAAGATTAAATGCTGCTATAATAACAATGACCACATTTACCAAAAGGCCAAACGGACTTGTAGAATATATCACCGGAACGGATAGCCCAAAGAAGTGTCCTATAAAGTCTATTAAATAAATACCCGCTATAGAAAGAGTTGCAATAAAAATTACACTTCTGAATTTATCAGTACATTGAATAGCTCTCATCCTGTACAATATCAGCATAATAAACAATGCAGCAAATGTTCCGCCTATAGCAGACGAAACTATTCCCGGATAGGAAGCTTCAAATACTGCCGAAATTCCGCCTAAAAATAAACCTTCACAAGCAGCATAAAAAGGAACTAAGTATTTTATACCGCTTAGTTGGGGTGACCATCTTGAAAAAGAGATTATTAAGGCGAGAATAAATCCTACAATTGCGCCGCCACCTGTTAGCATGGCAACTATATCTGTATATCCCAGTGAGAACCTCGTCCATGTATAGCTCGCCGCTATTAGCATAATTAACCCCATTAAACCTGTAACTTGCAATGTGCCATTAACAGTCATAACCTGATTACTCGGGAATGCCATTGTCTCAACATACTGAGTATCACGCTCAAGATTATTTTCATTCAAAACCGGATTTGACATAATATCCCTCCTACTCCTAAGGATATTATATCATACAAGTTGAAACCGGCAGAATAATTTTAAGTTTTTCTTAACAAATACTAGATGGCTCTGATTTTAACCATCAAGCTTGAAACCTGACGTTTTAAATCTTCGTCAATAGGATTTGTTGCATAACATTCAATTCTTGCTGTTTCTTCATTTTCAGCTATAACAGCTTCTAATAATGCAAGTTTTCTAAATACAATATTCATAGTTCTTAACCTTATATTAACCTTACATATATATAAAGTCTTGTTTCCTTGGAAAATTGCTTTTTAAAGAGCATGTGATGTTACAAAAGTTAATAATAATCGGAGCTTATTAACAACCGTTCAGCAAAAGTAAACTCGCCCAAATAACAATCATCCCCGACATAACGCCACCTATTGCATAATGCCAATCTCCATATTCATGGGAAAGGGGTAACAATGTATCAAATGAAATGTATATCATAATTCCGACAACCGCAGCCATTGAAAGTCCTATGAATACTTGCGGGAGGAAGAATTGTAAAATAATTAAACCAATTATCGCACCTATAGGTTCCGTAATACCTGTCCAAAAAGAATACCATATAGCCATTCTTTTCTTCCCTGTAGCATGGTATATCGGTAAAGCAACCGCAATACCTTCCGGAATATTATGCAACGCAATAGCGAGCGCGACCGAAATACCTATTGCCATATCTTGCGAAGAAACAAGGAAAGTTCCCAATCCTTCTGGAAAATTATGTATGGCAATTGCAATCGCAGTTAATAATCCGGCCCTTTTAATTCTGTGCTGCCTTTGGCAACGAGCATCATCTTGTGCACAATCATCAGAAAAATCTTTTTCTTCAACGTGGTCAGGAATAAATTCATCAATCAATTTTGAAATAACAACTCCTGCAATAAATCCTGCAAACAACATCCAATGATATTTTATCGGATAATATGTTTTTAAAAGATTTTCGGCAGTAGTAAGTATTTCCGTCAACGAAACGAAAATCATTACACCTGCAGAGAACCCTAAGCCAAGTGACAGCACTTTTAAATTATTTTTCCTAACAAAAAACGTTATAAACCCGCCAAGGATTGTGGCTAATCCTGCTAGTGTTGTCATTAATAGGGCTATTTTCCAATTTTCGAACAATGTTTATTGCCTCCGGTTATAAGTCTATCACAAAAATTAAAATAAACTGATAACGTTTTGTTCTTCAAATTTAGGGCATGTATTCCAAGCTAGAGTCGGGATAATATCTCCCGGGGTACGACCCTCAAAATTACATTTGCAAGTACCTTTAACCATATTTGTAGAACCATCTACAAGAGTTTCAAAATGTCTGCAATTTTGACATATTTTTAAAACCATACCATAATCTTTTAATTTTGCCGACAATTCTCTAAAGGCATCTATCATCCTTAGATGATTATTCTTTGTAGTATATCTTTTCCCATTCGGATTTATGAAAGTTATTTTGGCAAGTCCGTCATCAGATATCAATTCCAGTTTGGTTTGAATTTCGCGAGTTCCGTCAGTAATGATGGCACTTGTAACCATTTTTTCAATATTGTGAACTCTTGTAGTCTTGTCAAAAATATTTCTTATACTTCTGCAAAGAGGGAAGTTGTATCCTAATCTTGCAATTGAAAGCAGCGGATATGAGAACAAATATAAATATTCTTGAGGATAAAATTTCATTTTCAAAAGTCCGACAAAAAACGCAATTAAGAATATTACAAATGTTATAAGTACTGTGGAATAACTGATTGCCGCAGGGAAGTTGTGTGTATGCACAAGCGGTATAAGAAAACCTATTGTAAACATAAGCCAATTAGGAGCGGCTTGCGATAATAAAAGTTCTCTTGAGATTAATGATTGATTTTGCTGTGCAATTCCGGTAAAAAACATTCCCAATCTTTTCGAGAGGGATGGGATTCTGAAATCAAACTTCTCTATGCTTTCATACACATTCAAATCTTCAACAACCGCAACTTGCACTTCTTCTTTAGCAAGTTTTAAAGTATATTCCATCTCGGAAACAATATTCCTGAAATCGAATACTGCTATTTTGTTAAGAAGAGATTTTTTAATAACAAATGAATCCGTTTTCAATATATTAGTTAAACCAAGCCGGGTTCTCGGAATTGAAATAAATCTGTTTATAAATTTGGAATAGACCATTTTTATATTCTGGCAGAAGCTGAGTTCACCATCGTCAGAAAGATAAGTTACGGTCGGATTAAAGACATCATATTTAGTTAAATAGTAATTTACATTCGTCAAAAAATCGGAATCAATATAATTTTTGGAATCAAGAAAAACATACGCATCCAAATTTTCAATATTATACAATTTTTCCGCAATAATGGAATATGCCTGACTCTTACCTATGGGCTCAATATTATTAACGACCACAGTATTAACTTTTAAATCGCTTTGGAAAGTAACTTCTGAAATATTTTCACATTTATCGAGAATTGCATATATAGTATAATTTTCTTTCGGATAATTTTGTGCTTTCAACTGTTTTATCAGGTTTTCCAGCGTGTTTGATTTACCGGTCGAATAAACAACCACACAAATATTTGCATCTTTAGGGGTGTATTTGTCTCTGATTTTTCTTGAAGAAACCGACAACACACAAGCATATACCACAAAATACAAGGCAAATATCGTTATATATATGTACAAAATTTCAGTCATGCTATTCTCCGATATAAGTTTACCCTAAAAATAAATTTTAAACAATTAATACTTGATTTAAAGATTTGTCTATGATAAGTTGAATTAGCTAGCTAATTTGAGGGCTGATAGCTCAGGTGATTAGAGCACTCTGCCGAGCAAAAGGTGACTAAATGTCACGTTTTTGTGAGAGGCCTGATAAGGGTCAGCCCTTGACAATAGGTTTTGAAAGTTTAATATAAATAGTACGTGGGCTGCTAGCTCAGGTGGTTAGAGCGCACCCCTGATAAGGGTGAGGTCGGTGGTTCGAGTCCACTGCGGCCCACCATTTAAAAGG
>CAJOOA010000079.1 GCA_905236055.1 Candidatus Gastranaerophilales bacterium
AAAAATGAAATCCGGCGGCTACAATGCCGTTGATATATATTTTAATTGGAATTATCACAGCCCCAAAAGAGGAGAATACGATTTTTCCGGTATTAAAGACGTAAGAAAAGTCTTAAAAGCAGCTAAAGAAGCGGGGTTATTTGTTATTGCCCGACCGGGACCTTTTATCAACGCGGAAGTTAATGCCGGCGGATTACCGTTTTGGCTTTTGAGAACAGAAAATGTTACTCCGAGAAACCGCATAGGGACTGAATTTCACTACTCTCAGGAATACATGGATTGTATTGCGGAATGGTATGACCAAGTAATACCTATAATAAACGAGTTTGATAATGTTATTCTTTTTCAGATAGAAAATGAGTACGCGACTGATACAATGGAAGAAGACTATATGCGAGCTCTGTACAAAATGGCAAGAGAGCGTGGAGTCAAGTGTCCGATATTCCATAATGATGCATATTTTGCGGGATTATGGGCCGATTGCGTAGATATCTATGCGCTTGACCTTTATCCCTATATCAACCCCAACCAAAATTGGAAACAGGATAACTTTTGCTTTGATACGTTGGATAATGTCGAAGATATCTTCCGCTGTGCGAAATCGGATTCACCTCCGTTTATTGCGGAAATGCAAGCCGGATGGTTTGATAAATGGGACGGTTCGGGTTACAAGCATATAAGAGATGCGCTCGGGGACGAGCATATTAACATAATGACGAAAACCGCACTTTCGCAAGGAATTACCCTTTTTAACCACTATATGACCGTAGGAGGAACGAATTGGGGGGATTTAGCTTGCGATGAAGTTTATACGAGTTACGAATTCTCAGCCCCCATAGATGAATTCGGAGTTATGCAGAGCAATTATTTCAAAGCCAAAGAAATAAACTATTTTCTGGATTCTTTCGATTTCACTCGGACTGAGCCAAAAAATTTTGATTTCTGTCAGGAAAATATTTATGCCAAAATGCGGCATGACCTTAATAACAACTGCGATTGGCTCTTTGTGCGTAATATGAATAACGAATTGACCGAAATAAACTTACCGAATGACAAAAAAATACGTATGAAACCTTGTGATATGAAAATTTGTCCGGTCAACTTGGCTCTAAAGGGTTGCACAATAGAGTTTTCGGATGTGGAGATTTTCGCGATGCTCCAAAACGAAAACGAAGAAACCGTATTTTTCATATCTGACGAAAACGCTAATATTTACCTAAAAGACGGCACAGTTGTATCGGGAGATAAGAAGGATTACGAGCACATAATTTATGAACAAAACGGCAAGATTACGCAGTTTGTATTCCTGACAAAGAATTTGGCGGATAAAAGCTGGCTTTTGAAGGACAAGATAATTTTCAACGCGGATTACGTTTTGCCAAACGGCGCTGTCGCCTTGGAAAAGAATTCGGAAATAGCTTATTACGACCTGAAACACAAATTTTCAAAGAAAACCTACATAGTTAATAAATCGTCAGAAAATTTAAGTCCGACTAAATTAAAAATTTCTAACGTGGAATTTTGCTCACCGGAAATTGACTGCGGATATGATTATTCGAATTGGCAAAAAACCGGCGAAAAAACGGAGGCACTCGCTTGCGGTTTGTATAACGAATTTGTCTGGTATAAATCCGAAATTCCCGATAACCTTACCTGCATAACTCTCAGCGCAAGACATCTTTTTGCGGTTTATATAAATGGAAAAGAAGTGCTTAATCGTAACAGCTACAAGATTGAAAAATTACAGGATGTTCCGGAAACAATCGCTATTCCGCTCAATGGAAAAATCCTAAACAAAAAAATTAACGAGCTTACGATTTTGGTGCAGAATTTGGGCTTTGATAAGGGCTTTTCCGGAGACACAAATAATCCGAGAGGGCTTGTGTTCTTTGAAACGACCCCCGAAACACCGGTTGAATTTCATGTTTGCGAAAAATTATCCTTTGAACGCGGCAAGAAATACGAAAGTGAAAACCCATATCTTGCCAAAATCACCGCACACTTTGACACCGAATTTGATGAACACACATTCTTTGCCAAATATATTTCTTTTGAGGATTTTCGGTGCAGAAGAGCCACTATATACCTTAACGGGATTAAAATCGGAAGATATATAAAACGCACTCACGTTCAGGATAAATTCTATCTTATCAACGAATTTTTAAAACCGCATAATACTCTGGAAATAGTCGTTTGGGAAAAGGACAGAAACGTAAAATCCGCATGGGACTTTAAATCCGAGTTGAAAAATGTTAAAATTATATTAGGAACATTTAAGAAATATCAACTGTTTAAATAAAAAGAGGTATGGAAATGGCTGTTGTCCCCGAATTTTTAATCAAAAGAATTTATCAAAAGGGCTCTTTGAAAGCTGTTGAAAACGGCGTAAGCGTTACACTTAAGAATGTTTTAGGTCCGGGAGTTATCAGCGGATTTAATTATGTAAAAATCAACGACACGGTTTTTGAGCCGCAGAACGTAAAATTTGTTACTAACGGGGCCGAATATTCAGGAACTGACGTTTCGGAAGAAAATGCCGTAGTTTTCCGGTTGGGGCAAAGCGGAGACCTTATTATGACAGGGCAAAACTGCCTTAAAGAGGGTGTAAATCAAATCATAATTGAAGCTGTAAACCCCGAAGCCGGAATTGTACAGCTCAAAATTGAAGACATAGTTTAAATCTAATATTCGGAAGCAAAACCCTTAACCAACATTGTGAGGACTTTTTCCAAAAGTTCTACTTTTTGTTTGCAATCCCGAATATCTTCCTTAATCCCTTCATCAAGTTTCATCTTTTTTTCTTGTTCCATAATATACCTCACAATAACGACATTTCTCTTACGAAATGTATATCGGCATATTTTTGAAAAACTTTAGAGATTTTGCGGAGATTGTTACAATTTTTTACAAAAAAAATTTCAAAAAATTGTAGAAATAGTAAATGAGGTATGCCGTTATGACACACCTCATTTATTGTACATCTTTGCATTTTGCGATTGATTTCTGCTATTTGATATTTTAACCCAGCTCGTCTAAATATTTTTTTACATCAATTCTTGTGCCGTTAATGTCTTCACTCAAATATTTTTCAATTTGTTTTTTAGCAAGCACCTCTGCTTTTGGGGGTGTGCCGGTAATTTTGCTAAAACATTCGCTAACAGAAGTTTTCCCGGTTCCTGCAGGACCATCCATAATTATGGATAACTTCTTAGTCAATTGCTCTTTACCTAACAACTTTTCAAATTTTTCTTTATCTACATGCTTAGCAACATATTCCAAGTCTTGATTACTAAGTGTTTTCAAATAATTGTGCATATCATTCGTAAGTTTCCCTGTAGAATTTAATTTATTTATATTTTTTACCAATTTATCAAGGTCACTATTATTCACTTTAGGCTTAATGCTTGCAACAGCTTCTGCAAAATTAACTTCTTTGCCGGCAAGGAGCTCTCTTAGCGGTTTTATAGACACTTTATTGATTAAGTCATTGAATTTTTGCACCATACCATCATATGTTATACCATCTGCTAACATTTTTGCTTTTTCATTCTTTGGCGCAAGCTCTTCCAGTTTTTTTATAGAGTTGCGGATATCAAGTGAAGCCTCTGCTTTTGAGAATTGTCCAAGTTTTCCTGTACTTTTAATAATACCGTCTTTAATATTTAATGTAACCGCCATGTCTTGGATATTTGCCGGTTTTGAAAAGTCCCAAGCACCTTTATAATGCAGATATTTACCCCCTTCGCCTATATTCATGCCTCCTTTGATAACTGCATTTTCGGTTCCCAATCCCTTGATTGCGGCAGATGCATCGCCGATATAAGCTTTACCGTCACGTATAACCGCAGAAACACTTGCACTTCCTGTTTTACCTGCAGAATAAGCAAGGTCAATCTGCGGATGTTTAAAAATACTGAAAATTTCTTTAGATGCTTTTTCCGAAATTCCGGCTTCTTTTGCAAGAGCTTTTAACACCGTTTTGTTCTTGATTGTTAGTTGTCCTTGTGTTCCCGCAACTTTTTCAAGCAGGCCCATAATTTTCCCAATGTTTGGCATAATAATTTCCTCCTATTAACTTACTATTTGATTAAATTCCCCTATATTTTAGTTAAGTATAAAAGGAATGGAAAATTGCCAAACGCAGACACAGAGCGGTTCACATCATATCATATCATATCGCAGATTTTACACGGGTTTCAGCCCGTTTGCAAATCTCAAAAATTCGTCTTTACATTTCGTAACATTTGCAAAATAAATTGCGTTAATAGTGAGTGATGGATGGTGAGTGGTTCGTTAATGCTATATCCTCTCCCTACGGGAGAGGGTAGGGTGAGGGGGCATCATATTAACGTACGGATTCTCTGGATTGCTTCACTTCGTTCGCAATGACGAAAAAGCGTTCGCAATGACGACAGTTGGTACAGTGTTGTTGATTCACAGCGA
>CAJOOA010000080.1 GCA_905236055.1 Candidatus Gastranaerophilales bacterium
TAATCAATTGGTCGTGGGTTCGAGTCCCACCACACCCAATTAAAAAAGGTTCTCATTTTGAGAACCTTTTTTATTTTTGTATTTTTTCAGGACGTTTGCTCGGAAGTTTTTCTGTCTTTGCGAGGGCAAAAGCCCGAAGCAATCCATACTTTGTTGATTTTAGAAATTCGGAAGTCGATAACTCAAATGTCTGAAAAGTCCGGTTTGGGTAACGAAAATGTCCCCAAAAGGACTTTTATAGGGGTAAATATTTGGCTCAAATGCCGACAAAATCTAAAACACACAAAAGGACAAAAATAGGTAATTTGAAAATTCGGTGCAAAAAATTGCACTTTACATAGCTCCACGTTCTTTAAGTATTTGAAGAGCTTTTTCATACACAGAATTTGTACTAATATTTGGACGATATTCACTTATTAGATTTAATAGTGCTTCAGGGGCTTGCCGGAATATAGCAGGCACGCTAAGTTGGTAAAATTCTGAAACAAGTTCGGAATGACAAAATCTGGTCGGAAGTAAACTTGTAGAGTGCAAAAATTTGCACCTACAAAGCTGAAGTCTACCCTACGCAGTGTCGGATAATAGGGATATTTGGGGTACAGGATAATATACGTCAATTTCAATTAAATTTTGAGATAAAATGTTAAGATTTGTTAGTGGGGGTATGAATAACTAGCAAAAAATATATTTATACGTTTTCATGCAATTAGATAGTATTAACCAATAAGTAAATGAAACTTGTAAAATTTACTTTGCAAAAGTTTATTATTCAGAGCAACTATAGTACCAAGACTCATAGCTTAAAAATAATAAACATAGAATATACAGAAAAAGGAAAAGGAAATGCAGGTACAAAGAATTAGCTCTAATTTAATCCGATATAATAGCAAAATGCAATTGGAAGACAAAGAAGTCCTTTGCCAAGATGCAAACACAACAACCATGCCATCGTTTGCTGATGCGAAGAATTTTGTTAATGTAAACTTCAAGGCAATTGATAAAAATAAATATAACCAACAGGGAAATACAGAATTGATACAAGCTATATATGATAATAACAAAGCCGAGTTTGAGATGCTTATGGAAGATCCGAATACAGATGTAAATGAACGGGATCAGTACGGTTTTACTCCTCTTATGAGGGCTTCCCATAATGGAAAATTTAAATACTTTTTTGAAAGACTACTCCAACATCCAAAAATTGATGTAAATGCCACTATAAAAGATGACATTGTTTTTATGGATACGTGTGTCTTAGTTCTTCTTGCTACAGCGTGCGGATTTGATAAGATGGCATTTTTTGAAAAAATACTTGAACATCCGGATGTAGATGTGGATTTATATTTTAATTATGAAAAAAAACACACTTTAGTCAGAATAGGTAATTATGAAAAATATGAAGAAATGATGCGAAATTACAAACGTGGGGTAGACAGAAGGGAAAAAACGAACCAAATTGTTCCCGGAAAAATTGATATAAATAAAATTATCTCATTTAACGAAATCTGGACTGATCCGGAAAAACAAACTATCGAAAAATTAATTAGCACAAACAGTTACCGTGCATTGATAAATTTAATTGAATTGAAATTTAATACACTCAATGAAGAATTCAGAAACATGTCATCATTTGATGAAATAAAGAAAT
Source organism: Candidatus Gastranaerophilales bacterium (assembly GCA_905236055.1). Lineage (GTDB taxonomy): Bacteria > Cyanobacteriota > Vampirovibrionia > Gastranaerophilales > Gastranaerophilaceae > CAG-196. The sequence goes on from CAJOOA010000080.1 coordinate 1,649, forward strand.
CAGTAAGAGAAACCGAAACAGAAACGATTCGCAAAGAAGAAAAAGAAAAAGCAGAAAAAGCATTAGCCGAACGGGAACAAAAACTTGTACTTTCCGAAGAAAAAATTAAAAATAAAGAAAAAGCCCTGGATAATCTAATAAGTAATTATCAGCAGATTCTGGCTGAAGATGTTGCTAACGAAAGGAAAAACTTCGCAAGCGGAATAAGAACATTGTATGGCATTCAAACGGAAGAACTTCCCAAAGATATGAGCATGGGTGAACAAATGGTTTATGTCATGAATATTTTACTTCCCAGAAAAAAGAAGTTGAAAAATTTTGATGGTGAGACGCCTGAACGTATAACAAAAGAGCTGCGGGATAATGACAAAAATCTATCCAGTGAAGGTTTAAAATTTTTAGAAAGAATCTTTGATGTCAGCGAACAAAATTGTGGAGAAAAAGAAATTATAGATGCAATCCGGTCTGTCAAAAATGACAAAGGACTTATTGATATGGGGAAGGCAGCATTCTTTATATCAAGTCTTGCTTGGGGTGGTACCACAATCCAAAACGTAATACAAAAGACTGCAAAATTAGCAATTAAATAAATAATAAACATAAAATATACGGCTTATAGGTCTATACGAAAATCGACAAAGGCACTTTGAAAGTTAAAGTGCAAAAAATTGCACCCTACAAATCTGCACACTCACGCCCGCCTTGAATTCTTATCAATACCTATTTATGACTTCAACGACTTTTTCTGCCTCTGTATCAGTCATCACAGGCGAAATAGGTATGCTTATAATCGTTCTGTGAATTTCTTCGGTTACGGGCAAGCTTAAGTTATTCCACTCCTTATAGCATTCCTGCTTGTGCGGAGGAATCGGGTAATGTATAAGTGTTTGAATATCATTATCTTTCAAATACTGCTGAAATTCATCTCTTTTTTCTGTTCTCACCGGGAAAACATGCCAAACGTTAGCCAACTCTTGATATGACTTTCTCATTATAATTTTTTTATTATTGATATTAGCCAAATAATAGTTTGCAATCTCTCTGCGTCTTTGGTTATCCTTATCCAAATAAGGGAGTTTAGCATCCAAAACTGCTGCCTGAATTTCATCCAATCTTGAATTTACCCCTTGATAAATATTATGGTATTTAATATTTGAACCATAATTTCTTAGAGCCCTGACTTTATCAGCCAACTCTTTATCATTTGTTGTAACAGCCCCACCGTCGCCCAGACATCCGAGATTTTTGCCGGGATAAAAAGAAAATCCCGAAGCATCTCCAAGGTTACCGGCTTTGCGCAAATCCCCGTTTATTTTTACCCCAGCGCCGTGTGCTTGTGCGGAATCTTCGATAACTTTAAGATTATATTTCTTAGCCAACGCCCAAATTTTATCCATCTGAACAGCTTGACCATACAAATGAACAACCATAATGGCCTTGGTCTTAGCCGTAATTTTTTCTTCAATCAAATCGGGATTGATATTATATGTGTTGATATCGGGTTCAACCAAAACCGGCGTACATCCGTTGTAAGATATTGCCAAAATGCTTGCAATATAAGTGTTTGCCGGAACAATTATTTCATCTCCTTTTCCAAAGCCGTATGCTTTAATAATGAGCATAAGAGCATCTAAACCGTTACCGCAGCTTACACAATATTTTGCACCGCAGTATGAAGCAAAATGTTCTTCAAAGTTCTCATCTTCTTTTCCCAGCAAGTACCAGCCGGAATCAAGAACATTTTTGATTCTTTCATCAATTTGAGTACGATATTGTTCGTTAATTTTATGTAAATCTAAAAATTTAATCATGTTTCAACTTTCTGTTAATTAACTTATTTACGTTGTTTTCCACCAATAAGTGAACGATTACACCCACAACCAAGCAGGCAAGTGTGCATGCAAATGTTGTTAACGTATCTAATTGGCTCAAAGGTTGAGAAAAATATTTATTCATTATTCTAATTGTCGGGAATTGCATTATGAAAATTGCATATGAGCAAGCCCCGAGAGATTTTGAGAACTTGTTGTTTAAAAGTTTTGAGAAATAGCCCTGATTATACACGAACATTATAAAGAGAATAACAAAATAAAATTCCCAATATATCGGCATAGTAATTTTTGAGGTTTGCATCAAAATTGATATCCCGATATATGCAAATATTGAAATCTCTAAAACGGTTGCAATTAATTTTCCGGGTAGTTTTAAATTTATGTTCGGTAGTTCTTTTACTAACATCCCGACCAAAATCCCAAGCGATATATTAGCAAGACCTAGCAGCATACCCATTGTCAAAAATGGAATGCAGGGTACAGGATCCTTATACAACATACCTACACTGAATGTTGAATTCAAAATCGCATAACCCAGAAATGCACTTATTGAGCAGAAAAATCCGGCATATTTTTCGCCAAAGTTTTTGATTATAAAATAGAAAAATGCGCTTAAAACAAGCAAAACACAAATAAACCAACAGGCAGGATTATTTGAACCACTATTTACCAAACCTAAACCAGCATTTATGAAAAATATGTCCAATATACACATACGGTTGAATCTGCCGGCAATTAAAAGGACTATAAACGAAAATAAAAGCAAAGGCCAAAGCCGTAAAATACGCTTAAAAACGAAGTCCTTAGTTTCTAAATCCGGTTTTCTTAAAAATGAATTGTACAAGAAAAATCCGCTCATCATAAAAAATGAACATAATGCCACAGGCATAGCCATTGATGATTTTTGAGTAAGCATTTGAATGAATTCTTGTCCGGATTCCGTAATTGGAGGGACAGTCCCTATGCAATGACAATATACTATTATCATTATCAGAACAAATCTGACAAAATCTATATTGTATAAATACTTTGTTTTTTGATTAGTAACTTCCACTATATTGCATCCTTATATTTCTTCCACAGTCTGCTTATTATAATACTTTTTGTTTGGAGCTATATCTTTAGTAACGATTGAGCCGGCTCCGACCATAGCATTTTCACCTATTGTTATCCCCGGTAATATTGTAGCATTAGCGCCTATAGAAGCACCTTTTTTTATTACAGTTCTTAAAAACTCATCGGGATATTTTTTTGAACGCGGATATTTATCATTACAAAATGACACATTTGGACCTATAAAAACATTATCCTCAATAGTCATCCCGTCGTAGATACTAACGCCATTCTTTACAGTAACATTATCGCCGATAACGACATCATTTTCTATAAAACAGTTAGAACATATATTACAGTTATTGCCGATTTGTGCATTCGGCAAAACCACACAAAATTGCCATATATTCGTATCAGAACCAATATTTTCACTTTGAACATCTGAAAGCTTATGAATCATATTTACCTCTAGTTTCTCTTAAAAATTCATCATAATTTTTTATATATTCATCTTTGTCATACAACGTGTTTGCCAAAACAAGTAATATTGTATTATCTGAAAAATCATACATATCTTTCCATATCATTTTATCCAGATAAAGTGCTTTGTAAGGAGTATCAAGTTCCACAATTTCTTTTGTTTTGCCGTCATCTATTTTGACTTTACAGCTTCCCGATATCGCTGTCATCAAAAATTCGGAATTACGGTTTGCATGTTGCCCTCTGACCTTGTCCGAAGTCGCATCAAAAATATAAAAAGCCCTTTTAACATCAAAAGGACAATTGGAACCCTTTTCAAACGATATTAAACGCCCTGTTTCATCCCCAAAAGCCACTGTCTCAATAACTTTGTAATGCATACTCCACTTCTCTGACAATTTTATTGTATAATCAATTATAATATAAAAAGTTTAAAAGAGGAAAGTATGACAAAATTATCAATAGTAATACCGGTATATCAAAATGAACTTAATTTAGAGAACTTATATCAGGATATTAAAGAAAAATTTATAGATAAAATTGATTTCGATTACGAAATTGTTATGGTAGACGACGGTTCAACCGATAACAGTTGGAAGGTGATGAAAGAGCTTGTCAATGTTGATAAAAACATTAAGATTATTCACCTCTCAAGGAATTTCGGTTCACATTCGGCTATACTCTGCGGACTGGAAAATTCGACAGGGGACTGTGCAATCGTAAAAGCTGCCGATTTGCAGGAACCGACAGAATTAATACTGGAAATGTTTAATAAGTGGAAAGAAGGAAATAATATAGTATATGCTATACGTGAAGGCAGAGAAGACTATTCTTTCTTTGCCGACTTATATTATAAATTAGTTCGGAATTATATTTTTGAACAAATGCCCAAAAACGGATTTGATGTTTTTTTGGTCGACCGTAAGGTTATTAATGTATTAACAGATTTAAGAGAAAATGATTCCGCTCTCACATTGCAGCTATTGTGGTCCGGCTTTAAAACAGCGAGCATTTTGTATACAAGAAAGGCCCGCAAAGTCGGTAAAAGCCAATGGACTTTGAAGAAAAAAATGAAACTTGTGCTGGATTCTTTTTACAGTTTTTCAGATCTTCCAATAACTCTTGTTTTAGTTATCGGTACTTTTTCCACGGTAATTTCAATTCTATGGGCAATTGATTTGCTTATATCTAAATTATGCGGAAATATTACGGTTTCAGGTTATACATCAATAATTTTGGTCATACTATTTGCTTTCGGAACAATAATGCTGACATTGGGAATTCTTGGCGGTTATATTTGGAGAATACTTAATGCCTCAAGAAAAAGACCTTTGTATATAATCGAAGAAGAAATCAATGAAAACAATTAAGCAATTTTTCAAATTCGGAATAACCGGCGTCATAAATAACATAATTGCATTAACCGTATATTATATTGTGGTATTTATAAACGCCAAATGGTATCTTTTCGGAAATATTCTGGGGTTTATTGTTTCCGTTTTTAACGCTTATATAATGAACAGCAGGTTTGTCTTTAAAGAAAAAAAAGAAGACAATTCTAAAAAACAAATAATTAAAACTTATACGTTATATACCGTTAATTTGCTATTGAGTTTATGGATTTTGTATATTTCTGTTGAATATTTTCACATAAGCGAAAAAATTGCACCATTTATTTCTTTATCAATAACCGTTCCAATTAATTTTTTAGCAAATAAAATATGGGTATATAAAGATATATAATA
>CAJOOA010000081.1 GCA_905236055.1 Candidatus Gastranaerophilales bacterium
CAACGTGGCCTATAGTACCAATGTTAACGTGCGGTTTTGTACGTTCATACTTTTCACGTGCCATGAGATTAATCTCCTTCTTTGATTTAATATACTACGTTAACTTACTCTCTAAGTTATAACTTATTATATTGTAGTATTTCAAAAAATTTTGTCAATGTTTTGGGGAAATTAACGGCTTACAAGTGAACATTTACTTAAAATACAGTGTTATTGGCATAATTTGGCATAATGATAGTTATAAAATTCGTCAAATCTGTCTTCCAAAATTGCCTGTCGGGCTTTTTGCGAGAAATCGACTAAAAACTTTATGTTATGAATTGATATTAAAGCTTGGGCTGTACCCTCTCCGCATTTATACAAATGCCTTAAGTATGCCCGGGAATGGTTTTCGCAGCAATAACAGTCACAATTCTCATCAAGCGGGCTTGCATCCTCCTGATAAGCAGCATTCTTTATTTGACATTTACCCTCGTATGTGAAAAATGAGCCGTGGCGGGCATTTCTAGTGGGAAGAACACAATCAAACATGTCAACACCGCGCATAATTCCGTCAAGTAAATCTTCGGGGGTGCCGACTCCCATTAAGTACCTCGGTTTATCAGCCGGAAGTAATGGTGCCGTAAATTCTACAAAATGATTCATGGTTTCTTTATCTTCTCCGACACTCAATCCGCCGATTGCATAACCGACAGCAGGGATTGATGATACAAAAGCTGCACTTTCACGTCTCAAATCATCATAAAAGGCGCCTTGACAAATTGGAAATAGAGCTTGATTCGTTGTTGCTTTGGCTTTAACACACCTTTCAAGCCATCTGTGAGTACGTTCCATTGCTTCTTTCGCCGTATTGTAATCACAAGGGTAAGGTGCGCACCAATCGAATGCCATAATTATATCTGCCCCGATTGATTGTTGAATTTCCATCGATATTTCAGGACTTATAAAATGTTTTTTACCATCTTTTGGATCTCTGAATTCCACTCCCTCTTCGCTTATTTTTCTCAAGTGAGCTAACGAAAAGACCTGAAAACCACCGGAATCCGTCAGTACCGGTTTATTCCAATTCATCCACCCGTGTATGCCGCCAAACTTTTCTATAAGCTTATGTCCTGCTCGCAGGTAGAGATGGTAAGAATTAGCGAGAATGATTTGAGCACCTGTGTCATACAAATTATTATTTGTAACCAATTTGACTGTAGAATTTGTTCCGACAGGCATAAAAATCGGCGTTAAAATATCCCCGTGCGGAGTATGTAAAATTCCGGCACGTGCGCCTGTCTTTTTATCAACATGAACTAACTGATAGTTAAAATTATCAAATACGGAGGTCATTATAGCCCTTGTTGATTGTAGCGTTCTTCGTCGTAAGCAATCAATTCCTGCATAGACTGCCAATTATCATAGATTTCTTCGGGCTTAAAATATATACCGATTTCACGCTCAGCGCTTGTAATGGAATCAGAAGCATGAACAACATTATATTCCATAATTTGGGCAAAATCTGCACGAATAGTACCTACATCCGCATTTAAAGGACTTGTCGCGCCTACAATATGGCGAACAGATTCAACTGCATTATAACCTTGAATTACCATCGCAACAATGGGTGCGCTGGTAATGTAATATATAAGTCTTTTATAAAAAGATTTACCCTGATGCTCTTCGTAATGTTTTGCGGCAAGTTCAGGAGTAACCTGTAAAAGTTTCATACCGACTATTTTGAACCCTTTGTTCTCAAATCTTTCAATAATTTTGCCTATTAAGCCCCTTTTTACGCCATCCGGCTTAATTGCTACAAAAGTTCTTTCTTCCGGTTTCATAATTGCTCCAATCCTAAAATACGTATAATACTTATACATACATTAGAGCACATAATGGTTAAAAAGTAAATATTGTAAGAGTATTATCTGCCTATTTCGGTTGCTCTGCTTGCCATTGACCTTGAAATATTAATGAGTGCAAGGTTGGCTTCATAAGCACGCTGAGCCATAATTGCATCAGCCATGTCTACCATTGCATTTACATTAGATGCCCTTATATAGCCGTTTTCGTCAGCATCAGGATGCCCCGGTGAATAAATTCTTTCGCCTACAGTCGGATCTTCAACACATCCGTTAAAAACGACCCCTCCTTGCAAATACGGTAACGTTCCGGTACCGAAAACGTCATTTTTCATAACGTTCATCAAACCATGAAACGAAATATCTTCAGAAGCGTTCAGGACCGGTATTCTTCTGACATAATTCGGAGTATCTATATTCGCAATGTTTTTTGCGTGAATATCAAGCCGTAATCCGTGTGCTCTTAATGCATTTGAGCCAATATTCATTGATTCTAAGATACTCATAATATACCTACTTTCCTACATTTAGAACTGTTTTCATTTGTGTAATTATATTAGACATTCTGCGAGTTGCCATTGTGTACATAAGAGAGTTCTTTTGCAATTCTGCAAGTTCTTCTGCTATGTCAATTTCTTTTTCCCGTCTGTCTTCTATGACACCTGATGGTCCGAGCGCGGTGGATAATTTAGTTTCAATCGGGCTGTTCATTGTTCCCAAATATTGCGAGAAATCCACATCACGTCTTACATACCCGGGGGTGTCGATATTCGCGATATTTGAACCCAAAGCCCGCTGTCTTTGTGAAATCAAATCCATCATTAATGATGTTTTGCTCATAGAATCCAAACTTGTAAATGTCATTTTATTTTATCCTTATTGATTTAGATTAATTGCCTTGTTATACATATCATCTGCGACTTTCATAAGATTCAAACTCGCGATCATAGAAGTATTTAGTCTCATGAGATCATTTAATTCATCATAAATATTTGTGTTTGAAACTTCAATTGCATATTGGCGAATATTTTCTTCACCTTTTACAATTCTCGGGTTTCCGGAATCTTCTGTTATGACCATTTTATTGTTGTGTCCTTGTTCAAGTGATTCCGGAGAATCAAATTGAACAATCGGGATTGTACCTATTTTTTCCGGTAGAGAACCTGCGTTGTCATAATTATAAACGTCTCCGTTCGGTTTAATCTCAAATTTATAAGAATTTGCCGGAATTTTTATACCGTCACCAACCATCCAATCATCATTTGTAACAAGATATCCGCCGACTCCTCTTTTAAATGAACCGTCTCTTGTATACTGAACTTCGCCGTCAGGGGATACAACAGGAATATATCCTTCTCCGCTTATTGCGACATCAAAAGGATTCTTACTTACTCTGATATCGCCCTGTGCCGCGTTGGTCCTGATAGCGCCGTCTACATAACCGTCTTCACGCAATATTTGTTCAAACCTATTTGTTTTATAAGCCGGAGTGCTGTAGTTTGCCATGTTATTTGAAATATAGCCAAGCTTTTCAAACTGCATTGTGGCATTATTTATACTTTTTCTTACTACTGCTTGCATATTGTACATGTTTCAGTTCTCCTATGATGATGAACCAAGTTGTTGTATAACTTTTTGAAGATTGTTATTTTCAATCATAAATATTTGTCTGTTTGCTTCAAAATTTCTTACTACCGGTTTTATGGCCAAAAATTCATTTTGAATAAGAACGTTTGAATATTCGTTATAACCCTGCTTTACGTCCGGATTAATAACGGCAAGACCGTTAGAATCTACGATTCCTAGATATCCGGCTTCAAGCATTTCATTTGAATTGCCATCATAAACACTTATTTTACCTTTTGTATTCACAACAACTTCAGATGGATTGTTCGGAACGATAGGTAATTTTATTGGCATGCCGGCATCGGAAAGCACAGGGTTATCCTCTAAATCTAATAAATTACCGACCTTGTCGAGTTTGAATCTGCCATCACGGGTTAATCTTACTCCCTCCGGAGTTTGAACCTGAAAATACCCTTTATTTGCCATTGTAATATCCAAAGGATTTTTTGAAACCATTATACGACCGACCTGATCGTCAACGGTTTTTGACAACCCATGTATCCCGATATATTCGGTAAAGGAAGATACTACCGGCTCACGCCTTTGGAATCCCACTTTGTCAAATCCGGCAACATTTTCATTTATTATGCCCAGAATTTCACTTTGAACGTGCATTGCACGAATTGAGGATTTCATACCTTGTTCACAAAATCTTACGCCGCCGTTTATTTGCATATTTGTTACCTCATTTCTCCCATGCTAATCGACTGATTTTACAATATACTTTAACGAATTTGCGAAAAATCCTCCGATTAAGGGAGTCTGGCATGAATATAATGATTTTTTTATTCAAGTCAAGGAAATGGGGACAGTGAATTTTAGAAGAATCTTACTTATTTCTTTGGAAAAGTTTTGAAAGTTCTTTGTGCTCGAAAAATTTTGATATAGGTCGTCCGTGGGGGCATGTTTCCGGATTTTTACATGTGCGCCAATTGTTGATAATTTCTTCCATCTGATATTGATTCAGATATGTATTTGCTTTGACTGCAGCTTTGCAGGAGGTTGTTATTAATATTTTTTCTTCAATATTATCGATATCTCCAGAAATATTTTCCAAAATGTCCGCAAGTATATCTTTGGGAGGTATTTTTGATAATATTTGCGGAATTTTTCTGAAAATAACTTCGGTATCCGAAATAAAATCAATTTCATAACCGTATTTCAGTAATTTATCTTTATTCGTTTCAAGGAGTTCTTTATCTGAAACAGAAACAGGAAGTACATCTGAAATGAATAACAGCTGGCAATTAATATTTTTGGATTCTTTTAGCTTTTCATAAATATAGCGTTCTTCTGCTATATGCTGATCAACAATTTCCAATCCGTTTTCTTTTTCAATCAAAATATATGTTTTTTTGTATTGACCTATAATAATATCTTTCTGTACATATTCCGGTTCATCAACAAGCTTTGATTGTAAATGTTGCGGGGGTAAATTATTTTTATTGATACGCTCGCTTCTATCTGGATTTAAATACACAAGTTCACTTTGTGTTTTCTCAATAGGTTTTGAAAAAATCTCAGATATATTTGTTTCGGCCGGAACAAACGCATCTTCTTTTTCTGAACTTTCAAATTCGGAAATTTTATCATAATTCTTGTATTCCAAATCTTCAATTCTCGATTGCAAGGCATCTCTTACGGAAGATGATATAAAATTAAATATTTGGTTTGGATTTTTGTACCTGACTTCCCTCTTAGACGGGTGAACATTAACATCTACGTCTGCAGGCGGTATTTCTAGGTTAAGTATTATAAATGGATACTTTGAACCGATAAGATTTCTGTATACCATATCGATTGCTTTCTGGAATACGGGACATTTCACAGGCCTTGAATTTACATAAGTATAGTAATCTTTTTTGCTTGCTCTTGTATAATCAGGAGAACTTACGTAACCTGTTATTTTTAACCCCGATAGTTTGTCCGTTTTTGCAACTTCTTTGAGATGAGATGCAGTATCTGCAGAAAATATTTCTTTTACGGACAATAGTTGATTATCTGTCGGCGAAGTTTTAAATGTTGTTTTCCCGTTGAATTTAAGTTCAAACGATATTTCGGGATGAATAATTGCAGCAGACTGCAGGAACTCACTAATATAAGCAAACTCGGTTTTGGGACTTTTTAAAAATTTTAACCTTGCGGGAATGTTGTAAAACAAATCACGAACTTCCATAATTGTACCAACGGCACAGCCGGTCTGTGTTTGTTTTATCTCAGAATTGGCACATTCGACTTTTGTTCCGTAGTCAAACTCCTTAGTACGTGTTACACAGATTACTTTTGAAATTGATATTATACTTGCAAGGGCTTCTCCTCTGAATCCCATAGTTTTTATATTGTATAAATCTTCTTCGGATTTAAGCTTGCTGGTGGCGTGTTTTGAAAATGCAAGAACTATATCGTCAGGATAAATTCCGCTTCCGTTATCGGCGACTCGAATATCTCGGCATTCATTTGCAATCTCTGCGCTAATTTTAGAAGCACCTGCATCTATCGAATTCTCTATAAGCTCTTTTACAACAGAAAACGGACGCTCAATAACTTCTCCCGCTGCGATTTGGTTAATAACATTTTTTGATAGTTGAATTATTTTCCCCATAAATATATTATATTACATCAAATTTTTATTTGTTAATTTCCTTTTTGCAGGTAATATCGTTGTTCATGGAATAGGCATGTTTTTTGCAAAAACATTGGCATGCCAAAAAATTCATGATTGTTTTTTATAATTTAGTATCGTATTATTTGCTGATGATAATTTTAGAATTTGTCAAGGAATTTTACATAAAAATTTTGAAAAAAAATTTACAATTTTAACATTGTTGCGAAGTGTAAAGATGGCGTTATTATTGGGTTTTGCTGTTTGTAACATGTTGTAAAATTTTTGATTCAAAATCATGTTTGAATTATTATCATAATCATAGAGTATAGATTTTGGGATACAGAATGTTATTCTGTTATTAAGGATAGTTATAATTATAAGAAGAAATATAATAGCTAACCTGTCAACGAAAGATTAGGAGGGTATTTACCAATGCAGAACAGTTTAAGTACAGAAGGAAAAGTTTTAGAATTTGCCTCAAAAAACAACGAAACGGCTAAAGGAATTTCTATTCCAAATGAGCTTACAAGTCGCCCGTGTGTAACTGCACCGGATATGTCTGCTTCTGCACAAATCAAACCTATTAGTTCACAATCTGTTTATGTAATTAAAAAAGACGGAACGAAAGAGCCATTCGATACTCAAAAAATAATTAATGCAGTTAAGAAATCTGCTACCCGTGCTCTTGTTACATTTACGGAAGAGGACTTGAAAAGTATATGTGACTTCGTAAATAATAATATTATAAGGATGAATAAAACAGAAGTTACTATCTCCGAGATGCATAATCTCGTTGAAGGCGCTCTGGAACACCTTTACCCGCAGGTTGCGCAAAGTTACAGAAATTACAGAAATTACAAGCAGGATTTCGTACATATGCTCGACAAAGTTTATCAGGAATCCCAAAGAATTATGTACATTGGGGACAAAGAAAATTCAAATGCGGATTCTACACTAGTATCAACCAAACGTTCATTAATTTTTAATGAATTGAACAAAGAACTTTACAAGAAGTTCTTCCTTACCGTTGACGAATTGCAAGCAATCAGAGACGGTTATATTTATATTCACGATATGTCAGCAAGACGTGATACTATGAACTGCTGTTTATTTGATGTTGCTTCCGTTTTAAAAGGCGGATTTGAAATGGGCAACCTCTGGTATAACGAACCGAAATCTTTGGATGTGGCATTTGACGTAATCGGGGATATTGTTATGGCTGCTGCGAGTCAACAATATGGCGGTTTTACCGTTCCGGAAGTTGATAAAATTTTGGCGCCTTATGCAGAAAAAACTTTCCAAAGACAAAATGAAAAATATTTATGCTTGGGTCTGGACTTTGAAAAAGCAAGAGAGGCAGCTATGGAAGATGTTCGTAAAGACTTCGAACAGGGTTTCCAGGGCTGGGAATACAAGTTTAACACAGTTGCATCTTCGAGAGGTGATTATCCGTTTATTACTGTTACAGCCGGCTTAGGAACGGAACCTTACGAAAAAATGGCTACAATAGCAATGCTTAAGATTCGTATGAACGGTCAAGGTAAGAAAGAAAACAAAAAGCCGGTATTGTTCCCGAAAATAGTTTTCTTGTATGACGAAAATTTTCATGGCGAAGGCAAAATCAATCATGACGTATTTGAAGCAGGTATTGAATGCTCAAAACGTGCAATGTATCCTGACTGGTTATCACTTTCAGGTGAAGGTTATGTAGCGTCAATATATAAGAAATACGGCAAAGTCATTTCTCCGATGGGCTGCAGAGCATTCCTTTCACCTTGGTTTGAAAGAGGCGGAATGGAACCGGCTGATGAAAATGATGTACCTGTATTTGTAGGTCGTTTCAATATTGGTGCAATCAGCTTACACTTGCCAATGATTTATGCAAAAGCCAAAAAAGAAAGCAGAGATTTTTATGAAGTCCTTGATTACTATATGGAATTAATAAGGCAGCTTCATATAAGAACTTATGAATATCTTGGCGAAATGAAAGCATCTATCAACCCGCTTGCATATTGCGAAGGGGGTTTCTTGGGTGGACATTTGGGTATTCATGACAAAATTAAACCGTTATTAAAAGCAGCAACAGCTTCGTTTGGTATTACTGCCTTGAATGAATTGCAAGAGCTTTATAACGGCAAGTCTCTCGTTGAAGACGGCGAATTTGCAATTGAAGTTATGAAGCACATAAATGAAAAGGTTAATCAATATAAAAAAGAGGACGGCAATCTTTATGCACTTTACGGAACTCCTGCTGAAAATCTTTGCGGATTGCAGGTAGAGCAATTCCGTAAGAAGTACGGTATTATTCCGAACGTTTCGGATAAACCGTACGTTTCAAATTCTTTCCATTGCCATGTTTCAGAGAAAATCACTCCGATTGAAAAACAGAATTTGGAAAAACGTTTCTGGGATTTAATGAACGGCGGAAAAATTCAATACGTTAAGTATCCGTTAGACTACAATACTGATGCGGTTAAAACTCTTGTCTTAAGAGCAATGGATATGGGCTTTTATGAAGGGGTAAATTTATCACTTTCTTATTGCGATGACTGCGGACACCAAGAGTTAAATATGGACGTATGTCCTAAATGCGGAAGTCGCAACTTGACTAAGATTGACCGTATGAACGGATATCTTTCATACTCTCGTGTCAAGGGTGATTCTCGTCTTGCTGATCATAAGATGGAAGAAATTGCAGACAGAGTATCTATGTAATAATTCTACAAGATTTCATAAAGATATTTGCAAAAGGGAATTTGTCTGCCCTTTTGCAAATACTTTTAAAATAGCAAATTTTTTTATTACGGGTTTTAATGTATTGGAGGTTTTAAGTTTAGGTTATGAAAGTACAATCAATTGATAATAAATACCATTCACCAAATTTCAATGCAAAGATAATTGTGTCAGGAAATATACATGATTTACGTTTAAAAATGATTTCCAATTGGATGGACAAAGCCGTAAAAATAGGATGCGATTCGGATTTGATTATCTTGCAATTCGGCAAAAAAGAAAGCAGTTATGCGAAACGATTTTTAGGATTTATACCTTTAGGAGATAAAAAAGTAAATAGCAGAAAAATTTTTGCTGTATCTCAAATCAACGACAAGTCGTTTGATGAAAATTTGAGTTATTACTATAAAGATAAGAATTTTGACGAACACGGCTATATTAATGAAGTCGTAGATAAATATTTAGACACTCTTTCAAAAGTTAAATAATCTCATTTATTTTGAGATTCTTAGCCGTCTGTTTTCACCTTCACCGATTGATGTGCTGTTAAGGCCGTATTGTTCGGCAAGTTCGTGTTGGTGTTTTCTTATTTGCGTATCCTGAGGGGTTAATTCTATTTCTGATGCGCCATCCATAACCTTTTTAACGGCATCTTTGACTTCATCTAGGGCTTTCTCGGTTTCATCCGTATAAGATGTCTCTTCTTCGGACAAATCCCCCGGTTGAATATCCAAAGCGTCTTTCAATACTTTTTGAATTTGAGCCATTGAGTTGGTTTTTACATAAAATATTTGAGCACGGTACTCTTTTGCTGTGTTTAGAATTTTTGCACCGCCCTTTGCGAAGTTTTTATGTGCAATTACAATATCGGCATCTTCTACGTTTCTTGTAATTTCCACATTGAAATCCATTCTCTCAATAAGTTTTTCAACGATAGTTCTCGAAACTGCATACAAATAGATTCTTTTTGTTGGTTTATTTTGTTCGCAATATTTTGGCCTTGAGAATGAGAAATTCATCTTGTTATCTTCTGCGGTTTCAGGTTGTTTAATTTCTTGAACGGCAGGTGATTCAACAGATACTGTAGTGTATTCCTTATCAACTTTCCTAATTTCAGGTCTTATAGGCCAGCCCCTCAAGATGTAATCTACAGCTTCAGCCGTATTTCTGTAGACTGCTAAAGTATTTCTGTCAATAATTTCAATAACTATATCAAAAGTCGGTTGTTTTTCTCTTTCCAGAACTGTTTTTTGAGAAGCCCTTCTTTTTGCCTCGTCATCACCCAAAGTAACGGATTGTATTCCGCCAACCAAGTCGGAAAGTGTCGGGTTTTTAATCAAACTTTCAAGACTGTTACCGTGAGCGGTTGCAATAAGCATTACCCCCCTTTCAGCTATTGTTCTGGCTGCTTGGGCTTCTGCTTCCGTACCGATTTCGTCTACGACAATAACTTCCGGTGTGTGATTTTCAACGGCTTCTATCATAATATCTTTTTGATACTCCGGTTGAGGAACCTGCATTCTTCTTGCGGCTCCAATTGCTGGATGAGGGGTATCTCCATCACCCGCAATTTCATTAGAAGTATCAACTATTACAACGCGCTTGCCCAGTTCATCTGCAACTAACCGTGATATTTCTCTTAATTTGGTTGTCTTACCAACACCCGGGCGGCCGAGAAATAAAATACTTTTGCCCTGAGTACATATATCTTTTATGCAAGTAATTGTCCCCGTAACGACACGTCCTATACGGCAGGTTAAACCAACTACTTTTCCTTGCCTGTTCCTTATTGCACTTATACGATGTAAAGTGCCCGGAATACCGGAACGGTTATCGTGAGTAAATTCTTGAAGATGTGAAGTTACAAAATTTATATCATCCTCGCTAACGCCATCGGTCCCCAACTTATCTATTTTACCTCCGGCATGCCTAATTTCCGGCGGTCTTCCGATATCAAGAACAATTTCAATAACATCATTCAAACCTTCGGCTGAAAGATTTGATGTAACCTTTTGGGGCATAATAACCATCAATTTTTCAAGGTCATTTTGAAATTGTATATTTTCTGTCATTTATAAAGGATGCCTTTCTGCTCTCGCTGATGTCCTTTGTCTTTTCCGGACTCATTTTTGGCGGTCTGCTATCAAAAGATATCTCCTACCATTATTATAACATATTTTCGCATGGTTTTTGGCGGTTTGTCACATATATTAAGAAATGTAAACAGTTCTTTAAGTGTTGAAAATACCTTTATTCAGTGGGTTTTGCTTGCTTGCTGCGAGCGTGGTATAATCGCATTATGCTAACAAAGGAATATCGACTAAAGAAAAGAACTGCTTTCAATGCCACTTATAAGACAGGCAATTCCTGTTATAAAGGTGGGATTACTTTGTTTTGCGGAAAGGTTAAACCGGCGGAACGAGAGCACATAAAAACAAAAATAGGGTTTGTGGTTAGCAAAAAAATACATAAAAGGGCTGTCAAAAGAAACAGAATAAAACGTTTAATGAGAGAATCAGTGCGGCTCTTTATTAAAAATTCAAATGAGTCATTTGATACAAAGTACCTTTCTTTAATATTTGTAGCTTCGGCAAAATTGTTAGATAAAAACTTTGAATTTGTGAATGAACAGATTAAAGAATTAATGAGAAAATTATATGATTGACGGTATAATAACTCCTGCCATAAGAGATATTGATTATCTTGCGCCATGTGCTCCTTATCCAATGACTCCTTCGGGGATTACGGTACATGAAGGGGCTATATACAGATACAATATTCCTACGGATGAGCAGCCAAATCTTATGATTGTGGACTACATACCGGATTTTAATGGAAATTTTATTAAACCCGGATATTATCAGCTTGCGCTTTCTGATGACAGAGAATTCCTTTATCTTATAGAATCGAAGAATTTGGTCGCTGTGATTCCGGTTTTTAAACTTGCCGAAAACGAAGAAGAATTGAAAAAATACAGAAAAAAACAATCTCTTTCAAAAAAGGACAGAAAAGAACTTAAACAAGAAGAAAGAAAAGCAAAAAGGCAAGAAAAGTTCAGAAAAGTAATTGAAGCAAAATATGCCGAAACCGGAGCAACGCTGCCTCCCAAGGATTATATTCATATGGAAGCGTCAATTGAATACATAAAAGAAGGCGGATACTACCTTATAATGTATGAAAAAGGTGTCATCAGAGCTTGGGGTGCGATAAAAGCCGTGCGATGATTAAGCAAGTCCATGCAGAATTTTATTAAGTTCAGCGACTGTCATAGCACCGAGTTTTTGGATTTCCATTTGAGATCTTTCGGCCATTTCGTTATTTTGAGCGGGAATATTTTTATCTTCAATTTTTTCTTCAATTTTTTGTGCAAGTTTTTGCTTTTCTACTTCAAGACGGGCCTTATCAACATTTATATCCCCTGTTGGTCTGATGTTAAGCTGCTTTAATTCCTGCAAGATTCTCACATACTCAGGATTATTTAAGTTTGAGTTTCCTCCTATTGCACCAATTGCTTGAATCATAAAATACTCCTTTTTCCGTTCTGGTAATTTCTATAACGGCATATTTTGCAAAAACTTTAGGATTTTTAACAAAAATGTTACAAAGATTAACATTGACGTAGTTTTTATAGTATAATTTCGTTAAATAAGGAGAATCTTTGATGAAACTGACCGTACTCGGACCGGGATGCTGGGGTTTAACTCTTGCTTGGTTAATGAATGATAATTTTAATGAAATAACAATCTGGGGGCGTGAACAAGACTTAAATGACGATTTGGTTATAAATAAACATTGTTCAAAACCATTGGAAGTTCAGTTGGATAGAAGAGTTGTAATAACCTCAGACTTGAAATCAGCAATATCCGGAGCGGATGTAATACTTTCTGTTGTTGCAACATCCGGGGTAAGGCCTGTTTGCGAACAGCTTAGAGATGCGGGAGTAAATCCTGATACTCCGTTGGTCAATGCATCTAAGGGTTTGGAATTAAATTCTTTAATGAGAATGTCCGAGGTAATTAAGGATGTCTTACCTTTACAAAAGGTTGTGATTCTTTCGGGGCCTACGTTGGCAAAAGAAGTGCTTATGGGTAAGCCCACTGCAGCGTCGGTTGCGTGTGAAGATATGGAGACGGCAGAATTTGTACAGAAAGCATTAAATGTTCCGAACAGATTCAGACTGTATACAAATAATGATGTTATTGGTGTAGAGCTTGGCGGAAGTTTGAAAAATGTTATTGCAATCGCATCCGGTTTTGCACACGAAATGGACCTTGGTGATAATTGTATGGGTTCTTTGCTCACAAGAGGTATGGCTGAAATTGCAAGATTAAGCGTTAAGCTGGGAGCAGATCCTTCTACATTATACGGACTTTCCGGCATGGGAGATTTGATTGCGACTTGCTCAAGTCCGTTGTCCAGAAACTATACAGTGGGTTCTATGCTCGGCAAAGGTAAGAAAATTGATGATATTTTAAAAGAGCTGGGCTCCGTCGCAGAGGGTGTTAAAACTTCAAAGGCAGTATGTGATTTGGCGAAAAAAATGGGCATAGAAGTTCCTATATCAAGTGCTATTTATGAAGCCGTTTATACAGATATTACGCCAAATGAAATACTTTCCAAATTGATGAACAGAAAACTTAAAAAGGAAGAAACATACAATGCAGTACGCTGTTAAATATCTTAAAAACGTTATTGTTCCTCTGACAAAAGTGCCTGAGGATGCAGATATAAATAATCAGTTAGTTCTTGTTCGCACTGAGAAAGGCGAAGAAGTTTTGAAAGCATTTTTGGTTTGTCCCAAAATATCAAAACTTTTTGAAGAATATGAAAAAACACCTGAGCCGTTTGAATTTATAAGGAAAATGACTCAGGAAGATATGATGATATATGAGGATATTCAAAAGGAAGAAGTCGAATCATTTTTTAAATGCAAAGATTTGGTAAAAAAGCACAATTTGCAGATGAATTTGGTTCAATGCCGACTCACTTTTGACAGAAGAAAAATTTCTTTTTATTACACTGCACCGGAAAGAGTTGATTTTAGGGAACTTTTAAAAGATTTAACTCAGGTATTCAAACGTATGAGAATAGACCTGCGCCATATTGGAGTAAGAGATGAATCTTCAATAATGGATGGAACGGGAATTTGCGGAAAACCGTTCTGCTGTTCTTCATATTTAAGAAAATTCGAATCAATAAACGTTAAGCTTGCCAAAGACCAAGGTATGCCAATTACACCGTCTAAGATATCAGGTACTTGCGGACGGCTTTTGTGCTGCTTGACTTATGAATACGAAAACTATGTAGAAGCGGCAAAAGGTATGCCTCCGGTTGGTTCTACTGTTATGACATCATCCGGATTAGGTAAGGTTTGCTTCATTCAATTTTTAAACAATTCTGTCGCCGTAAAATTTGAAGATGGCAAGATAAAAGAATTTGATAAGTCCGAAATTGAAATGGTTGATGCTAACATAAATGTTGACATAGAAACTTCAAGACTTACCAACTATGGTACAGATGAAAAAGTTGATGCAAAACAGCTCAAGCAGCTTGAAGATGATAGAAACAGCTCAACCGGAAATGTTTAATAAAACAATTTTATATATGTGACAAATGGTATCATATAAATATTTTTCCCCATGCTTGCAATTAAAAAGCGTTTGTATTATGCTCTTTGGTGTACACAATATGCTATAAAGGTGGTGAAAATATAAAATGGCAGAAGTTAAAGTTGGCGAAAACGAATCTATAGAAAGCGCTTTACGCAGATTCAAAAAGAAAATCCAAAAAGCTGGTATTCTTTCTGAAGTTAAGAAACGTGAACGTTACGAAAAGCCGAGCGTTAAGAGAAAACGCAAATCCGAAGCTGCTCGTAAACGCAAAGTATAATTTATACAAAAAGGATGACCAAAAGTCATCCTTTTTTGTATATTGATACAATTTTTATTTTAAAACTTCTGATAGTTTCCCAAATTCAGCAATTGATAACTTTTCTCCCCTGATGTTTTCATCAAGTCCTAACTTAACTAAAGCATTTCCTATTTTCCCCCTATCAAATCCTGCATTAAGCAAACAATTTTTCAAGGTTTTTCTTCTTTGAGCGAATCCCGCTTTTACAACTTTTCGGAAGAATGAATAGTCTGAAAGTTTTAATAAAGGTTCTTTTCTGACTTTCATTGAAACAAGAGCAGAGTTTACTTTAGGCGCAGGGTAAAACGAACGCCTCCCGACAGGTCTCAGAATCGTACAATCTGCCCAGAATTGCGAAAGTATCGTCAGAAGTCCGTATTGTTTTCCCGAGCTCTTTTCTGTAGCAACGATTCTTCGTGCAACTTCCTCCTGAACCATAAGCATTATATCCGTAATTTTTGCCCTGTTTTTATTCTCCAAATCGTCAATTTCTCCAAGCAAATGAGCAATAATCGGGGATGTTATGTAATATGGAATATTAGCCACAACTTTTAAGCTGCCCTCACACAGATTGCTCAAATCTGTTTTTAAAATATCCGCATGGATAATTTCCAGATTTTCTGCTTCCAATTTTTCCAGTTCTTTTATTGCTTCTTCATCAAGCTCAACTGCTATAACTTTTTTTGCGTGTTTAATGAGTTGTTCTGTTACAAAGCCGACTCCCGGACCAATCTCAAGAATTGTATCATCCGGTTGGATATCGGAGAATTCAATAATATCAGAGATAACGTCGGGGTTAATCAAAAAATTTTGTCCCAAGCGTTTTTTGGTTCTGAAGTATTTTGCTCTTTGTAAATAATCCACCATGCTATTAATTTTAATACAAATAGCTAAATGTTAAAACTCTTATTTCGTAGTAGAACATTATTGTTTTTAAGTTATAATAAATACAAGGAGTACATTGTGAGTTATTGCGGAGTTAAAACCGAAGAACGGTTAGAATACAGCCAGTTAATGGATGAGTTTTTGCTTGGTTGCAAAACCGAACAAAAAATCGGTATGGAATATGAGCGAATCCCGGTTAATAAATATACGGACGAAGTTATCCCTTATGAAGGCGACTTTGGTGTTTGCGAACTTTTAAGAAAAATAGCAAAGGTAGATAATTGGGATTATATTTTAGACGGAACCGAAATTATAGGACTAAAAAAACTTCATAATACCATTACACTCGAACCTGGATGTCAATTTGAGCTCAGTATGGAGCCGCAAAATACAGTTGCGGAACTCAAGAAAAATATAGAAGAGATAGATGCCGCAATAAAACCAATTTTAGAAGAATTTGAAATTAAGCTTTTGAACAGAGGAGTTTCTCCAAAAACGACATATAAAAATATTAAGCTTATTCCCAAAAAACGATACCATGTTATGGCAAACTATCTCTGGGGAATTTTGTCAGATGTCATGATGAGAGAAACTGCGGGAGTTCAAGTAGGAATTGATTATAGATCAGAAGAGGACGCGATGAGAAAATTTCGGCTTGCTAATCTCATGTCCCCTTTTATGACAGCGATGTATGCAAATTCTAACATTCGGGGTGGTGTTGATACGGGGTATAAATCTTTTAGGGCACTTGCTTGGTTAAATACAGATAATGAACGCTGCGGATTCGCGACTAACTTTAACAATGGGATGTGTTTTAGAGATTATGTAAAATTGCTTTTGGATACCCCGATGATATTTATAAACAGAGAAAATGTTCCAGTAAATATCAACGGAAATCTTACTTTTAAACAGTATATGGATAAGGGATTTGAGGGCTTTATTCCGACAATGGATGACTGGAAACTGCATTGCAATCTTTATTTTCCTGAAGTCAGGTTAAGAAATTTCCTCGAAATCCGCAACCACGATTGTGTCGGCGGCGGACTTGAATACTCGATTCCTGCATTTTACAGAGGAATAATGTATTCTCCCGAGGCATTGCAATCAGCGGAAAAATTGCTTAACAGATATACAATCAATGAAATAAAAGAACTCAGATATAATGTCGCGCGCTATGCGATTCATTCTAAAATCGGCAAAACTCCCATATTGGGAGTTTGCAAAGAATTGGCAAATATTTCTTATAACTCTTTATTAAATGAAGGACTTGGCGAAGAAAAATTCTTAGAACCGTTAATTGAAATGCTCAAAAAGGGTAAATGCCCTTGCGAGTATTAGGGGTAAATGTTCTAATATAGATTAAATTTAAATCATTTGTAGTAACAATTACCCTTGCGCCACCCTTAAATTTATAGTATAATTTGCTCATAGAGAGAGTTGGGGGGATTACCCCTTAGAGTTTATTATGAGGAAGAGTTATGCAGACTTTAAACAAGAATGAGGGCTTGATTACACAAATAATAGGGCCTGTTATTGACGTAGAATTTCAACAGGGCGAGTTACCTGAAATATACACTGCTTTAAAAATCACCTGTGATGACGGGCATGTGGTTGTGGCGGAAGTTCAACAAATGTTGGGTTCAAACAGAGTAAGAACCGTTGCAATGTCATCTACTGACGGATTAAAAAGAGGAATGAAGGTTGAAAATACCTATGAGCCGATTAAAATTCCTGTTGGTAAGCCGATTTTAGGAAGAATACTTAATGTTATTGGTGAGCCGGTTGATAAGATGGGTGATATCCAAACCGATACTTATCTTCCTATTCACAGAGAATCGCCAAAGTTGGTTGACCAAAACACTGAAATCGAGATTTTGGAAACCGGTATTAAAGCGATTGACCTTATTCAGCCATATCAAAAAGGTGGTAAAATCGGTCTGTTCGGTGGCGCCGGTGTAGGAAAAACAGTTCTTATTATGGAATTGATTCACAATATTGCTTCCGAACACTCAGGTGTATCAGTATTTGGCGGTGTTGGCGAAAGAACACGTGAAGGTAACGACCTTTGGAACGAAATGAAAGAATCAGGCGTTATAGATAAAGTTGCTCTAATTTACGGCCAGATGAATGAACCACCGGGAGCAAGAATGAGAGTTGGGCTTTCTGCATTGACAGCAGCAGAATATTTCCGTGATTTTTCAAAACAAGACGTATTGTTGTTCATTGATAATATATTCAGATTTACTCAAGCAGGTTCGGAAGTTTCTGCACTTCTCGGTCGTATGCCTTCTGCCGTTGGTTATCAGCCGACTTTGGCAACAGAAATGGGTGAATTACAAGAGAGAATTACATCAACAAAAGACGGTTCAATTACGTCAGTTCAGGCAATTTACGTTCCTGCAGACGACTTAACCGACCCTGCTCCGGCTACAACATTCTCTCACTTGGATGCTTCAACAGTTCTTTCAAGACAAATTGCATCATTGGGTATTTACCCTGCAGTTGATCCGTTGGCATCAAACTCGAGAGTATTAGATCCGAATATTATCGGTGAAGAACATTATAATGTTACAAAAAGAGTTCTTGAAATACTTCAAAAATATAAAGAACTTCAAGATATTATCGCAATTCTTGGTATGGATGAATTGTCAGATGAGGATAAATTGACGGTTAACAGAGCAAGAAAGATTCAGAGATTCTTATCACAACCGTTCTTCGTTGCTGAACAGTTCTCAGGTATTTCAGGTAAGTACGTAAAACTCGAAGATACTATAAGAGGGTTCAAAGAAATTATCGAAGGTAAGCATGATGAGCTTCCAGAACAGGCATTCTATATGGTAGGTACAATAGAAGAAGCTATCGAAAAGGCAAAGACTTTAAGCTAAAGGTTTATAAATGAAGTTAAAAATAATAACACATGAAAGAATAGTTTTTGAGGACGAAGCAGAGGAAATAGTCATTCAGACTAAAACAGGTCAGATGGGTATTTTAAAAGATCGTTTGCCTGTCACTACCGTGCTTGATATTGGTGTTACTAAAATTAAGCAAGGCGAGAAGTACAAATACTTTGCCACAATGGGCGGAGTCTTTCAGTTTAAGGATAATGTTGCGACTATACTCACCGATACATGTGATGATGGGTGCGATATTGATGTACAGAGAGCAAATGCGGCAAAAGAACGTGCAGAAGCAAGATTAGCAGATAAAGCCACCGAAATCGATATTCAAAGAGCACAAGCTGCACTTGCGCGAGCCCTTGCAAGATTAAAAGCTGCTTTGGGTAAATAATTTAAGCTTTCGCTCCAACTGCTTTATAATAATTTATACAATCTATCATGCAGTCAAATTGGCTTGAATAAACCATTCTGGTAACGGTCATGAGGTTTTCTTGCCGTTGGTTTAAATCAAGCTTTGAAATAACACCTTCGTCATATTTTGACTGAGTCAGAGCAAA
Source organism: Candidatus Gastranaerophilales bacterium (assembly GCA_905236055.1). Lineage (GTDB taxonomy): Bacteria > Cyanobacteriota > Vampirovibrionia > Gastranaerophilales > Gastranaerophilaceae > CAG-196. The sequence goes on from CAJOOA010000081.1 coordinate 19,058, forward strand.
ATCCTGTTCTTCAAGTGCCTGAATTTCTTTTTGCTTATCAAGTTTTTCTTTGTCCAAATTCACTGCAACGAGTGTATCATTTACCTCCTGCATGGAAGTAAGGTTTACTTTTTCGTACTCTTTCAGACGTTTTTCATATGCGATTTTTTGTAATTTAAGATTCGCTTTTATACTTCCTCCTGCAAAAATATTCTGCATAATTCCGCCGCCAACGCCCCAAAGTGCGTTAGAAGTTGTGAATAAATCTCCTATCTGTAGAGAATTAAAAAGCGTTCCGCCTCCGAGTTTAATGGAGGGCAAGCATTCTTTCCTTGCCACTTTTACATCGATGCCGGCCTTTTCAAGCATTTTTTCCGCTCTCATGTAATCAGGCCGCTGCATAATTATTTCCGAATTAACATACTCAGGCACAGTTCCTTGATAGGCAAATTCTCTCCAATTTGTACGTGCTAATTCTTCTATATTATTTGGGCTGTCGCCTATCAGCACTGCAAAAGAATGCAGCAATTGTGTGCGCTGTTTCTTTAACTCAGTTAAGTCTGTAATTCCTAAAACATAGGATTTATTGGCTTTTACAAGGTCAGAGGTTGAAGCAATACCTTTTTTATTAGCTATATCCATCATTTCAAAAATTTCTTTTCTCAAATTAACTATTTCGGTTTGTAAATCAATCATTGAATCAAGTTTTACAATATTTACATAAGCACATCCCACTGCAGATACGATAGATATGTAAGCTGCTCTTTCTTCAAGAATGGACGCTTCATAAAGTTTGCGTTTTGAGGTTGTTTTATTATGGTTTTTCCCGAATAAATCGAGTTCATAACTTGCAATTATAGGGAATCCAAATGATTCGTGGGTTTTACCCATAATATTCCCGTATCCTGGCACGAAACCTGCTACTACGGAAGGAAGTTCACCGGCTCTTTGTATAGCAACCTTTTGATAATATTCTTCCACTGAAAGTGTTGCTAGTTTTAAATCTTTATTGTTTTCAACGGCCTTGACGATGTATTCGTTTAAAAATTCATCATTAAATCCCTGCCACCATTCCATATTTATGTATTCATATTTATTTTTTACTGGTTTAATTTTTTTATTTTTTTTGCTTTTTTCGACTTTTGCAGGACTTGTGTTTATATCTTCAATACTCCATGAAGGTGCCGTATAAGCCATAGTTAATGATGCAATCAGTGCCAGTGAAATCAATTTCTTCATATTTACAAAATTCTCCGAGTACTTGATTTTTTATGACAACAATGATAACATAACTATGTTGCATTTGCAACATGTAGTATAAACAACACTCTCAAAACAGAGGAAGCAAAAAATGAAGACTCAAATACATGAACATTTTACAGATACGATATTCTATCAAATTGAACTAACTGCAAAATATTGCAAGCTTTTGGGTCAGCAGGTTTTTGAGAAATTCAACTTGGGTATATCGCTGGAAGAGTATTCTGTTTTAGATGTTCTTACTATAAATGAATCTCTTTGCCAGAGGGATATTGCTAAGTTGATTTTAAAAGACAGAGCAAATACGGGTAAGCTTTTGGATACGTTAGCGGAGAAAAATTTTATTACAAGAGAATTGACGGTTAAAAATAATCGCCCGGTGAAGCTTGTAAAAATTACGGAAGAGGGTATCAAAAAAATAAATGAAGTGGCTGAAAAGGCAAGACCTAACTACAATTTGGTAAAGGAAAAAATTAATAAAAGAAATTTATCAAAAGTTGGGGACTTGCTCAAGGAGCTTAGAGAAATTTTAAAAGAAACAATAGAAATTCAAATATAAAGATTTATAAGGGTATAAAAATGGATATAGAAAATAAATTAAGTACAAAAAAACACTGGTTGATATTTGGCGGAATAGTTGCCATTATAATTGTTGCTTTTTTAATTTTTGAAGCATGTAAATATCAATCAACAGACGATGCTTACGTTGATACAACAACTGTTACAGTTTCACCTAAGGTTTCAGGTCAAATAGTTAAGGTTTTAGTAAAAGATAATCAACAGGTAAAAGCCGGAGACATAGTTGCGGTTATAGATAAAGTTGACTATGAAGTTAAACTTCAGCAGGCAAAAGCAGCTTATGACAGGGCCTTATTGAATCAGCAAAATGCGCATGCTAATCTTAATGCGGCAAATTCCGAAATAGAATTAGCGAAAAAAGATGTGGAAAGATATCAAAACCTTTATAAAGCGGGTGCAGTTTCCAAGCAAACGCTTGACAGAGCAGTTACCAATCTTGAATCTATTCAAGCAAGACAAATAACAGCAGAGCAAGCTATATTTTCATCAAATCCATCACAGGCATCAAAAGTTGCGGATGCCGATTTAAATGTCTTGAATGCACAAAAACGTGCTGCAGAATTGGCTCTCGATTATACAGATATTGTTGCGCCGATTGACGGAACGGTATCAAACAAAAAAGTTGAAGTCGGTATGATGGTTCAGCCGGGCTCACCGCTTTTTGTCATAGTTCCGAATGAAGTTTGGGTTGTAGCAAATTATAAAGAAACCCAAATCCGCGGTATGAAAAAGGGCATGCCTGTTGATATAAGAATTGATACTTATCCAAACAAAGTATTTAAGGGCGAAATTGATTCAATTCAAAGAGCATCAGGGGCAAAATCGAGTCTTTTTCCTCCTGAAAATGCAGTAGGTTCGTTTGTAAAAATTGTTCAAAGAATCCCCGTAAAAATAGTATTTACGGAAAAAATTAATCCGGAAGAATACTCTATTATCCCCGGAATGTCAGTCGTTCCGAAGGTTAAAACAAGATAAATTTATTACATAAACTTTTCATTATTTATATTATCAATCAAGTTTTCGAATGAATCTTTTTCCGAGATTTTGCTTTCGGCAAATGCCATTCGTTCTTCTGCCTTAGATTTTGAATAATCTGCCCAAGATATTTTGGCAATTGTCTGAAATTTTTCGTTAGCACTTTCTTTAGGAATATGACTGAACCAAACAAAAGTATCAAATTTTTCTGCAAGATTTTTTACAAACGGAATTTTTGAAAAAGCATCTTTAATCTCTTGCGAAAGTCCGGTATTTTCTATATATCTTGCACCGGTTGGTGATTTTTTAACGATTTCTTCTGATAAATAGCTAACATTCTCTGATTTGTTAAATAGTACACTTGAAGATTTAGTAAAAAACAAACCGCTTTTAAAATTTATACCATTATTGATTTTTGATATGTGCACTTTAATCTCCCTAAATTTTCTGTCTAAAAATTGAATTTGAGCCCTGACAGGTTATTAATAACATATCTCCGCAAACGTGCAACCCGTAGGGTTTCGCCAATCTGTCAACAAGTATGGTGACAACACCTGAGGGTGAAATCTTTAGGACATTGTTGGCATTATAGTTGGCAACGTAAATATTCCCGATAGCATCACTTGCTAAACTTATTGGTCCTGAAATTTGGTTACTTTTTAAGAAAATTGTGCGCTTATTATCAGGTGAAATTTTTATAATTGTATTATCAGAAAAAGTTGCAACGTAAATATTTCCCTGTTTATCGGTAGTAATTCCAGTAGGACTTAAAATATTTTCGTATATACCTGTTTGAATTGCTATTGTTGAGGGCGGATTAATCGGTCTTTCCGGAACGGTAGTCTGTGCCTTTATTTTGTTTGAAATTTCTTGGGCTTTTTCATAATATTCACTTGTCTGAGGAATTAGGGCAATATATTTTTCGGAATTGCCATAATCTTCAAGTTTATTGGATATCTCAGCAAGTTTGTATATAATTTCATAATCGTTTGGATTCCGCATATACATCTGTTTAAAAACAGATAGAGCATCTGAGTAATTTCTCAGATATTCAAGTACTGTACCAAGGTTGTAATATGCATCCATATAATCGGGATAAGTTCTTATTGCACTTCTAAAAGATTCAACTGCTCTTTCGTACATACCGAGTTTGTAAAAATCAATTCCTTGGTTGTAATCAAGTTTTGCATCCATCGGAACTTCTGCTGAAAAAGTTGTTATGGATAATGCAAAAAACAGAGCTAAACTTGAAAGAATCTTCTTATACATAATACGCATCCTTTTTTACAATATTATCATAAATTTCAGATTTAAGGTATTATGTAAATATGAAACCAAAAGTGATAGCGATAGCAGGGCCTACAGCAAGCGGCAAAACACAAATGGCGATAGATTTGGCAAAGCGGATTGATGGTGAAATCATATCCGCAGACTCTCGTCTTGTTTATAAAGGGTTTGATATCGCGGCAGCAAAACCGACAATTGAAGAGAGAGAAGGGATTTCTCATTATTTGATCGATATTGTTGAGCCGGAATACGATTATTCTGTCGGTAATTATTATGAAGATGCAAAAATGGCAATTAATAAAGTTTTATCAAGGGGGAAAGTACCTATAGTAGCAGGGGGTACCGGTTTGTATTGCAGGATTCTTCTTGAAAATTACGATTTACCGAGAGTTGAGGCGAACCCTAGATTAAGGGCAGAGCTTGATAAAAGGGATAAAGAGGATTTGCTTGATGAGATAAAACAACTTGACTCAGCGAGTTATGAACGATTGAAAGAATCCAATAAACGCAGAATAGTCAGAGCGCTTGAAGTAATGAAGATTTTAAACAGACCGTTTTCCGAAGTCAGCAAGTTAAAAGAACCGGAATATGATGTTGAGTGGCTTTGTCCAAAGATGGAATCAAGAGAGTGGCTATATGACAGAATCAACAAAAGGGTTGACTTGATGGTTGAGCAGGGAATTGTTGATGAGACAAAATTTTTGCTCAAAAAACATGGCAGAATAAAAAACTTTACAGAAACAATCGGTTACAAAGAAATACTTACCTATTTGGATGGTGAAGCAACCCTTGAAGAAGCATTGGATAAGCTTAAACAACATTCAAGAAATTATGCAAAACGTCAATTGACGTGGTTCAGAAAAAATCCCGAACTTAAAATATCTATATAAAAGTATTGAGCTTTTTTTTGTAAAAATTTGTAAATAAACAGAATTAGTTAGTCAAATTTGAATCTTCACACAACTTATATGCATTACATAACAAGTGTAGGTAAATACTATGAATATTAATACATATAATTCGGTTAACTTTAATGGTTTATGGGCACCTGTAAAAACTGTTACAAAAGAAGTTGGACATAAAAATATAGATAAAGCTATTTACACAATGTATGACATGGTTTACCATCCTTGGGTAGGTGAATCAAAACAGGCAATAGAAAAGGCCGTTAATAAGTATTTCCACGGATTGACATATTCCGTACATGATGTTAATGAAGGTCAAATGACGGCTGATATGTACAAGGTAAATTTTGTTAGAGTCGGAGATGCTATTTCAAAGGAGAGTGCAAAAAAATATTTGGATTTGGGCTATAAAAAAACTCCCAATGATTATGTACAAAATGTGGATGAACTATATGATTCGTATGGTTCAGTGACGGGGTGTAATATTAATGATGTGCAAACGTATGATAAGGAAAAAGTAAAAGCTTTTGTTAAACGGCATTTTAATATAAATGCTTAGCGCAAATAATCATTTTTTGCTAAAATATAGCTGTTAAGTATTTAAGGAGTTGTTATGCCAATCGATTTCATTGCTAATTTTTTTCATTTTCCGAAAAACAATATAACCCCTAAAAGAGAGCAAACAGTGAATTTCAAACGGCAAAAGAATAAGGCGTTTGTAAAAACAGTTACGGTCGGAAACGTTGTGCAGTCAGAGTATGAGGGAATTACGGTTTCCGAAAAATTTTTCGGTACGTTAAAAAACGGGCAGAGTGTGAAATTATATACCATAACCAATAAAAACGGTGCTTCTGTTGATTTTTCCGAGCTAGGAGCAACAATCGTTTCAATAAAAATTCCGGACAGAAACGGAAAGATTGTTGATGTTGCTCAGGGGTATAATGATGTTACTCCTTACGAAACGGCCCCTGTGGGGCATGCGGGAGGAACTATAGGGCCTTGCGCTAATAAAATTGCCGAGGGTAAATTTTCAATAGGAAATGAAACCTATGAGCTTGAAAAAAATAAAGACGGCGGCAGAACTCATTGCCACGGTGGAAGTGCGGGTTTAGACGTAAAACTTTGGAATTCGAAAGTTTTGTCCGACGGGATTGAATTTACCTACAGAAAAGCCGATATGGAAAACGGATATCCCGGGAATGTTGATTTGAAAGTTACTTATAAATTCGATAATGATAACAATTTACATATAAAATATGATGCGGTAACTGATAAAGACACTCTTTTGAATCTTACTAATCATACATATTTCAATCTTGATGGGGAAGAAAATACACAAGAAAATTCGGTTTTAGAACACGTGGTTAAATTACCGAATTCGTCAAGAATTACCGAAAATAGTGCAATTGCGGTTCCTACGGGTAAATTTATCGATGTAAAAGCTACACCGTTTGATTTTAGCAAGGCACATAAAATAAAAGATTCTATAAATAAGGAATCCGAACAATTAAAAATTGGCTCGGGTTATGATCAGAACTATTGTGTAGACGGTTATGACGGAAAATCTTTGATTGAAGTTGCCGAGGTTGAATCCGAAAAAACAGGCATTAAGTTAAAAGTTTCGACAAATCTCCCCGGCTTTCAGTTTTATACGGCGAACCACTTGGGCAAATCCGCTCAACCGAGTGGTAAATCCGAAACAAGATACGAAAAAAGATCTTCGTTCTGTGTTGAACCTCAGTTTTATCCAAATGCAATTAATACAGATGGCTTTGACGAAAAAGGTATTCTGAAGGAAGGCGAAAAATACGATAGAGAAATCGTATATTCGTTTTCGCACTAATTCTTATCCTGAGATATTTGTGGTATAATTGTTTCAATGATTATTCGTTTAATATTGGGGGATAAATGGAAGATAATGCATTAAAAAACTTTACTCCGGCTAAGTTTATAAGTTTTGCTGTCGGATTTTTCGGGCTGCAGTTCGCATGGCAGATGAGAATAATTCTGTCAGGGCCTGTAACGGAAAATTTAGGTGCATCTCCGTTTATCTTTGGCTTAATTTGGCTGGCGGGACCGTTTACGGGAATGGTTGTACAGCCCTTAATAGGTGCGCTGAGTGATAAAACGAAGCTCGCTTTCGGAAGACGCAGACCATATTTGCTTGGCGGGGCGTTGTTGTCGGCAATTGCATTGATTGCACTTCCTAATTCCGAATCGATAGTAAATTGGATTTCAACCCAATTACATTTGCCTCTTCTGGCGTTGGCTGCGTTATTCTTTGCGGCAGTTATGATATGGATTTTGGATGCGTGTGTTAACATTGCACAAGGTCCTTATAGAGCACTTGTACCGGATGTTGTTCCTCAGGAACAACACTCATTGGCAAATGCATATATAAGCTTGGCAATTGGCTTGGGTTCGGTCGTGGCAGCTGCGACAGCTCCGTTTTTAAAATGGGCATTCCATTACCAGATGTCTATTCCGGCTCAATTCGTTATGGCTGCCCTTGCCTTTACTCTCGGTATGATTTGGACATGTACGTTTATAAAAGAGAGGGTAAATAAGGGAGAAAATAGTGAGGCAAAGACCGAAAAATTTGATTTCGTTCAATCTTTGAAAGACTTTTTCGCACTTTCTCCGGAAGTCGGAAAAATTTGCTGGATGCAATTTTTCACTTGGATCGGGAATATGTGTATGATGATTTATTTCACGCAGTATGCGGTTCATACAGTATTCAATGTGCCAGATCTGTCAGGTGTAAATGAAGGGCTGAAAGCATCTTATGACAGTTTAGTGCTTGCAGGAACAAATTTTTCATCAATTTGTTTTGCTATATTTAATCTTGTGTGTTTTCTTGTAGCTATTCCAATCGGGATTGTTGCGGGAAAATTGGGTAACAAGAAAGTTCATATAATTTCAATGCTTTCGATGGCACTTGCATTCTTAGGAATGGCATTTACTAAAAATCATACAGCTGTTGCAGTATTAATGGGGCTTTCCGGTATCGGCTGGGCAAGTATTTGCGCTCTTCCGTTTGCAATGCTTTCCAAATACATTAAACCAGGAACTGAGGGTTCTGTTATGGGGATATTTAATATCTTTATTGCAGGCCCGCAGGTATTTGTCTGCACGCTTGTTTCGTGGTTTATCAATAAATGCGTATTTGAAGTTCAGGGTGTCGGAGTAAATTATCATTGGGAATACACATTTATAATTGGTGCTGTTTGTCTTATAATAGCATCAGTAATAACGGCAATGGTTAAGGAGTAAATAAAATGCACATATCACCAGTCAATAACGTAAAATTTGGAGCAGTATACGTTGCAAATGAAAAATGTAACGATTCACAAGCCAAAATGATAGAAGGAATTAAGAATTCTTTAGAATATAGGGCACCTTTTGACAAGAAGAACCGCAGTTATAATGATTATATAGACCAAAACGGGTACGATATAATGCTTGTTCCGGCAAAAGAGAGCAAAGTAAGGACATATCTTGTTATTCAGCCCAGAACATATGAACAAGAAATGTTGAGAGATAACGGTATATTCAGATGTGACGATAATCTTCTTGCCGGTGAGTATGACGAAAAGCATGCTTTTGATATAAATGATGTTATGGAACTTGTCAATTACGATATGAAAGCAACAAGAGATATTATGTTAGGCGGAATATTGCCTGTTGCGGGATTCGTTTTATTGGCCGTTGTTACAGCATTACTGAAATTCTGCAATCCAAAGCAACAGGAGCCAAAAGTATTTCAAAAAGCTGTACAAGACACAACGATGGTTGTAAAAGATACTATAAAAATGTTTAATTAATATAGAAAAATTGGGAGGTTAAACAATATGAACATAATGCCGATTAATAACATAAAGTTTGGGGGAATATTTGCTACGGATGTGAAATACAGTGATTCGCAAAATCAAATTATAAACGAGATAAAGGAAACACTGAATCAAACTGCCCCTTTTGATAAAAAGAAACGCAGTTATAATGAATATATTGATAAATATGCAGATTGTGATGTTTTTCTTGCTCCGGAAAAGGACGACAAAATTAAAACGTACGTTGTTATGAAACCGATATCTCATGAAGGAGAAGACTTAAGAAAGCATGGAATAATACAAGTTACTGATAATTGCCTTGCCGGAATATATGACAAAAAACATCCTTTTAATATAGATGATGTTATGTCTATGGTAAAAGACAATATAGAATATACAAAAGATATCGTAATAGGTAGCATTGCTCCTGTTGCAACGTTTGCGGCAGTAGTAGCTCTTGCGGTTTTCCTGAGATTTTGCAATCCGAAATCGCATGACTCAAAAGTGATTGAAAGAGCAGCACAAGACACGACAATGATAGTAAAAGACACCGTAAAAATGTTTAAATAGTTTGGGAGGAGATTAAACATAATGAATATAATGCCGATTGATAGTGTAAAATTCGGTGAGGTATATCATAAGAATACCAAGTATTCAATATTGCAAAACTATGTGTTAAAAGGAATTGAAAAATCATTTGAGAAGACTGTTCCTAATGATAAATACAAAAGATCTTATCGTGATTATATAAATGCAAAAGGTTATGATGTATTGCTAAATCCGCACGATAAAAATTCTATTCGTGTAAATTTACTCAAACGTTCCGTACGTGACGAGGATAAAAAATTACAATTAAAAGAAGGATTTGAATATTCTGATGAAAAAACCCGTGTGGGTGTGTATGATAAAGATTACACATTTTATATTGAAGATGTAATGGAAGCGCTGGACAAAGATATAAAACGTGACAGAAAAATCCTTTTCAGTGCGTTGGCGGTTCCGATTTTGATGGGGGCGATGATTATCGGTGCATCTTTGGGTTTGTCAAAGTCTCCTGCATCCAAAAAAGTTGAGCAAAAAGTGATTGAGAAAGCGATGCAGGATTCAACAAAAATCGTAAAAGATACAATAAGTTTGTTTAAATAATAAAGGATAATGGGTTATTATGAAAATATTTGAAGAATTAGAGGCGAGAGGTTTAATCGCGCAGGTTACGGACAATGAAGAAATAAAAGAGCTTATCAATAACGGCGGAGCAAAGTTTTATATTGGTTTTGATCCGACAGCTGATTCTCTTCACGTTGGGCATTTTATGGCGCTTTGCTTAATGAAACGCCTTCAAATGGCTGGAAATAAGCCGATAGTCCTCATAGGCGGAGGAACAGGCCATGTCGGAGATCCATCAGGAAGAACTGATATGCGTTCAATGATGACTACGGAAACTATTCAGCATAATTGTGATTGTTTCAAAAAGCAGATGGAAAAGTTTATTGAGTTTGGCGAAAATAAAGCCATAATGGTAAACAACGCAGATTGGCTTTTAAAACTCAATTATGTTGAACTTTTGAGAGAAGTTGGTGCGTGCTTTTCCGTAAATAATATGCTCAGGGCAGAATGCTATAAACAAAGAATGGAAAAGGGCTTAAGCTTTTTGGAATTTAATTATATGATTATGCAGGCATACGATTTTTATTATCTGCATAACAACTACGGCTGTAATATGCAATTCGGCGGTGATGATCAATGGAGCAATATGCTTGCGGGAACGGAACTCATACGTAAGAAAACTGGCGATGATGCTTATGCAATGACGATTACACTTCTTCTAAACAGTGAAGGTAAAAAGATGGGAAAAACAGCCAACGGTGCTGTATGGTTAGATCCAAACAGAACTTCCCCCTTTGAATTCTATCAATATTGGAGAAATGTTGATGATGCTGATGTTATGAAATGCTTTAAGCTTTTAACATTCGTTTCGTTGGAAAAAATTGAAGAAATGAATGGTTGGGAAGATAACAGAATTAACGAAAAGAAAGAAATTCTTGCTTACGAACTAACTCAAATGATTCATGGTAAAGAAGAAGCGGATAAAGCGCAAGAATCGGCACGAGCATTGTTCTGTGGAGGCGGAGATTGCGAAAATATGCCAACTACCGTACTTACAGAAGCTGATTTTGAAAACGGACAGATTGATATTTTAAATTTGCTTATAAAATGCGGATTCGCTCAAAGCAGAGGCGAAGCAAAAAGGTTAATTCAGCAGGGCGGTGTTAGTGTTAATGACGAGCCGATTTCTGCGCTTGATAAAAAATATGAACAAAATGATCTCAAAAACGGTTTAAAAGTTAAGAAAGGCAAAAAACATTTCCATAAAGCTGTATTTGAGGTGTAAATATTATGCTGAATATGCCCAAAAAGATTATTTTTTTAGTATTGCTGTCAGTTGTTACGACATGCGTATCTTACGCTGCAAAATATACTGTTAATACTTCAGGCACGGTAAAAAACAAGGCCGGCACGGTTATTACTTCACCCTCCAATTCTGTTAATCAGAATTATTACAATAATTACAGCGCGCAGACCTATATATCATCAAATCGGGTCAATGCGCAGAACGTTGATATTATAGAATTTGTGATGGATTATTCCGGAAGTATGTCCAATTGGATTGAGGTTGCAAAACGCAGTATGACAGCAATATTAGCCCAAATTTCTGCTTCGACAAGGGTTGGCTTTAGAGTGTTTGGTCATGATTTAAACGGCACGAATCCGACAACATTAAATACTGTTAAAGAAGTTAAAAAGATTGTAAGGCAGGGAAATAAGTTCAAAATCATAACGGAAAGAGGATGTCTCGGCTCTTCAACCGGGGTTTGCTCGGCTACTAAGCAAGTTGCACCGATTATTCCTATAAACATAAGTTCTTTGGTTCAAGGAATGAATTCCGTGCGTTTGGGCGGAGCAACGCCTCTGGTTTATGCTTTGGACAGAACAGTTTATCAGGATTTTTCAAGTTTTGATAATGTTACTCCAAAGAAAATTGTGCTAATAACTGATGGAGGTGAAAACTGCGGAGGAGATCCTTGCGCATTTGCAAAGAAACTCATGCAAAAACGTTCTGATGTTCACATCGATGTTGTGCTTGTGTCATCTTCTTCAAAAGCGCTGGCATGTTTATCATCAACAACGGGCGGACATTTTTATAACGTAAATAATCTTGAGAATTTCTCAACGGTTATTAATCAATCAATGCAGTCACAACCAACACTCCAACCTAAGACACAGAACCAAAAATATGAATATATAGGTAATTAAACTATTTTATTAAGGCCTGAACTTCTTTAAAATCCGGGTGCTTAGCCGTTTTTAAGAGTTCAAATAATGCCATTTCCGTTGTCTTTATAAGGCAACCTTCCTGTTTCATAATATCTAAGCCGGCAATATGTTCATTTTCTGAACGGCTGCCGCAGCAATCTTTTATAACGGAAATTTGAAATCCTCTGTTTAGCATTGCGGCTGCTGTTTGACGGACGCAAATGTGTGTCTCAATGCCGCAAAGAATAATCTGTGATTTTTGGATATTATTAAAACAATTCAATATGCTTTCTTCGTTTAATGCGTTGAAACTAACTTTTTCAAAATAATTCTCACTGCTTTGGGGCAAAATATCAGAGATTTCGCTAATTGTGTTTCCCAAACCTTTTGGATATTGCTCGGTAATTATACAAGGGATATTTAGTATTTTAGCCATTTTAACCAAAATTTCAGATTTTTTTCGTATAACGGATTCATTAAAAGTGGCATTTATGAGTTTTTCTTGTATATCAACAATAACAATTAAAGCATCTTCGGTATTTAAAATTGCCATTTTACCTCCTGTTAAGCATAATTTTTGGCTTCAGAAATAAATTGTTCCATTAAATCTTCTAATAATGTTTCGTCAAACTCATCAGGTTCAAAAGAAAATCTTTTCGAATCAACTTCTTCGGAATCCTTTTGCAGTGTTATAACAATATTTATTTTTGAAAACCCCGGATTTGTAATTTTAAAACTTGAGTTAAAATGTTTTCCGGTTATTGAAAATAATCCGCTGTCATTGTTGCAAGACTGTTCCAATTTAACTCCGGATAACCGATTTAAATATTTTTGCTGCATCCTGTAAAAAAGAGGCGTAACCATAATGCTAAATTTACGTTCAGAGGTTCTTCTTCTCATTTTAAAATTCGAATCCGAATTATTTATATTCTTATTCTTTACAGATGCGTTCTCTGTTTGTTTGTTGTCAAAGCTATCACTTAATTCACTTAAAGCGTCATTAATCAAACCTTGAACAGTTTGACCTTCTATTTGAACAAAGCCGGCATATAAATTTTGCTTACAATTTTTTGCAATTTTCTTCCATTGTTTTTTTGCGGAAACGGTATCAGTATTATACCAAACAGTGCAATATTTATTTGGCGTATACTTCATCACAATATCTGTTTTCCTTATACTGTTTAGCAAAAGAGTTTCAATAACGGATGGATTGATAAGATATTTGTCTTTTTCTCTCGGTGAAATTATTCCAAAAACAGCAGTAATCTTATTTTCTTTTATATCAGACAGCACATTGTCCAGCATATTTTTGTAATTTGTAAATATCTCGTTAGTTTTATCTATAATTTTGTTCTTAACGAGAATATTTCTGTATTGTTGGTTTTTAGTTAAAATCGAGGACATGCTGAGCGCCGGAAGCATTCTTGCCCTAAATTCCGCATCAGGAGTTAACAAGGGAATGAAATCAAACATTCCTGCTCTATAACATTTTTTCTTAAAGACATCGTTATCATTATATGCAGTAACAATTATCGGTGTGCAAGAATTGAAAATTTTCAGAAGGTCGATTGTCTTTTGGTCAGACTGTTCACTATTAACTATAAGCACAGATGTTTGTAATAAATCCACGTTTTCAGGAACTTCTTCAAAACTTAGCGTGAATAATTTATCACTTCTGCGTAATTCAAGTTTATTTTTTATAAAATCAAAGAAATCAGTGTCATCTGAAATAAGAACAATCCGATTAGACATTTTCCGTCCTGTTCTATGTCAATTCCGCAATAAGAAGTTCGGCTTTCTGCATTATAACATTTCGCAAATCTTCTACATCTTCAATGTCGATTCCCATTGTCTTCAGAAATGCTTTATCTAAGCCATCCGGATTGAGAGTATCTTGCATCAATTTATCAACTGTGCAAACCAAATTACAAGGTATTGGTATAGATGATAAAGATGGTGAATGGTGATAAGAAATGATATTTGCCAGCAATATAGGCAACTGCCATCTTTTTGCAAGCAACGAACCGGTTCTTACGTGGTCAGAATCAAAATATTTCTTTTCAACTTCCAATATATCGTGGCCAGCATTTGCTACCTCTTTAACTTTTTCATAAGTTTTTGGATTGTTCATAGTAAGGACTGTTTTCCCTATATCATGAATAAAACCGGCTATGAAAGCTTCATCAGCATCCATAATATTTGTTAATTTTGCAAGGTATTCACAACCTGCAGCAACTCTTATTGAATGTTTCCAGAGCTCTTTATCTCCTGCTCCTGACATCATCGGTTTCATTGCGACAGCAACGACAATGTTTTTAACCTTAGTCATACCCAACAATGAAAGTGCTATGTTAATTGAACTTATCTGTTGTGAGAAACCGTAATATGCAGAATTCACTAATGCAAGAATTTTTACTGTAAGTGATTGGTCATAAATAACAATATCACCTAATTCTTTCATATTTGCATTTGGATTTTTCATTACATTCAATACTCTGACGATTACGCTGGGCATTGCTTGTAAATCTTTAATATTGTTTACCAATTCAATTGTTTTATCCATATATACACCTCACTTTATACTTGTAAATGTTTTTTGATAGACCATAAGCTGCCGCATGCCCCAAATGAGGTTCCAATGAGCAGTAATGTTATGATAACTATATTTTGCGCAAAAACGGGAACCGGAATTAAGAAAAATTTGTGCATTTGAATTAACAGACCTTGCACACAATTTAACGGTAATACCGCTATTACGGATGATATAAAGCCGTAAAATGCGCCTTGTATAACCAAAGGAATTTTAATATACCAGTTTGAAACTCCCATTAATCGCATAATTTCTATTTCGTCTTTTCTTGCCTGAATAACCAGCCGTATTGTATTGTTTATAATTGTAATTGTTAATGCAGCAGATATTGCAACTACAAAAAACATTGTGGTTCTGACAACATCAGTTAAAATTTGTATCTTTTTTGCTAATTCTTTAGCGTAACCAATATCTTCAACTCCAGCCATTTGCTTGATACTGTTGCAAACCTCTACTGTGCTTTCCGGCTTATCTACTCTAACCCTGAGAGTATCAGGCAAAGGATTATCCATATCATGAAGCCCTAAATCTTTTCTTAAATTATTCCAGGCCTCGGTTTTTGAAATTAATTTTACGGATTTGACATGCTTAACAGTTCGTATTCTGTCCATAACATTATCCGGAGCTGCACTCGATCTCAAATATACGGATATTTCAAGTACGTTGCCCAATTCTGCAGCAAACGTCGATAATGAAAGTGTAAATCTGAAAAGTACACCAAATATTGTCAATATAGCTGCCATTGTGGTGATTATTATAATGTTTGTCACCCAGCCGGTACGCAATATATCATTGACTGATTCCATAAGAATACGGTAGGCAATTCTTAATTCACAGAGCCAATCTTTCGGTATGTGTTTTTTTACTGTCCTTTTCAGCTGTTGTCTGCTATTGTCCATAAGTACCTGCCTGTATATCTCTTATGATTTCGCCGTTTTCCAGCGTTAATACTCTCTTTCTGAATCTGTCTACAAGTGTAAAATCGTGAGTTGATACGATGACCGTAATCCCTCTTTGATTAATTTGTTCCAGAATTTGCATTACTTCGAGCGAATTTTTCGGATCAAGATTTCCTGTGGGCTCGTCCGCAATCAGCAGCGGAGGACCGTTTACTAACGCTCTTGCTATACTTACTCTTTGTTGTTCTCCGCCTGAAAGCTCGGATGGTTTAGCATGCATTTTATCCAATAGACCTACGACTTTTAAGGCACCTGTTACACGATTTCTGATTTCGGATGAGCTGATACCGAGTGTGCGGATTACATACGCAATATTATCGTATACAGTCTGATTCTGCAGTAATTTATAATCCTGAAATACGATTCCCATGCATCTTCTTAAATTAGGAACCTTATCCGAAGGCAGATTCGCAATGTTTATCCCCCCGATTAGCACTGTACCGGCGGTAGGTGTTTCCTCTTTGTATAACATTTTAATAAGAGTAGATTTACCTGCACCGGAAGCGCCTGTTATAAAAACAAATTCTCCCGACAAAATATCAAGATTAATATTTTTGAGTGCATAAATATTTTTATATTTTTTTGTAACCGATCTTAATTGAATCATAATACTTCCATTACCTTATTAATTATACCCGCAGAATCCAATCCGTACAGTTTTAAAAGTTCTTTTGCATCTCCGCTCTGTCCGAACACATCATTTGTACCTATTCTCAAAACCTTTACGGGATAGTTTTCGGACAAACATTCGCAAACAGCAGAGCCCAAACCTCCGTATATAGAGTGATTTTCAACCGTAACTACAGTGTTTGTTTTCTTGGCGCTGTCAATTATAGTTTCGCAATCTAGTGGCTTAACCACCGGCACACTTATTACTTCTGCACTTATACCTTTTGTTTCAAGTACTTCGGCGGCCTTTAATGTTTCTGCAAGTAAATCTCCGTTTGAAATTAATGTTAAATCCGAACCTTTTTTAATAACATAAGCTTTGCATGGGTTAAATTTATAATCTTCGGGATATATGTCAGGAGCGCTGTTTCTTGCGATTCTTATATATACAGGACCATTGTGTTCCGCAGCAAATTCAAGCGCCTGTTCGCATTCATTACAGTCTGACGGTAATATTACTGTCATTCCTGGTAGTCCTCTCATCAACGAAACATCTTCCAGCGCCTGATGAGTTGCACCGTCTTCTCCGACGGTAATTCCTCCATGAGTCCCGATTAGTTTAACATTCGCTTTTTGGTAGCATACGGACATTCTGACCTGATCATAAGCCCGTCCCGTGATAAACACAGCAAATGCAGCAGCAAAAGGTATTTTGCCGGTAAGCGCTAAGCCCGCTGCTGTTGTTACCAAATCTTGTTCTGCTATTCCTACATTAAAAAATCTTTCAGGATAAGTTTTTGCAAAAAACTTTGTTTGGGTGGAAACTGACAAATCAGCATCAAGAACAACAATATTCTTATTTTTGCCCCCAAGTTCTTCTAACTTCTTTCCAAAGGATTCTCTGATGGATTTTTTGGTGTCAAAATTAATCACAGATACTCACTTACTCCCATGGTAAGATTATATCACAAACTAAGAAAAATAATCACAAATTAATTTTTCTTTGTGGGGTACAAGTCTTTTTACACCTTCAATTATGGGGTTTTTTTCAAGGTTTTCAAGCTGTTTTTTTAGAACGGCTTTTTTCAGTATTAAAGAATTGTATAAATCCTCGCAAACATCATTATTGCTATAATGTATTTGCAATCTTTTTATTTGCAGTTCTGTTTGGTGGATTTGTTTTTTTAGTTGTTGTTTATTGTTCACAAAAACCTCTGTTTTCTATAGGATACTATTTTTTTTTATTTTTTTCATCAGTTTTTTAGTGGATAAAATTTTGTTGCCGAATGTAATATTACTTAACAATGTCAAAAACGTTATATGTCAATGCATGCAAGGACTTGGAGTGTTTTTTTGAGGTTTTATTACCCCACCCAAATTCTAACGTTTTGTTAAGATTTATTGTTAATTTTATCCGGAATTGGGCAAAATGAGTTAGAATATTTAATTATTAGTGTTTATGCAGGGGAATTACTAATGAAAATCCTTTCAATCAATAGCCAATTAAACAACAAAATGCAACATTTCAAAGGATTATGGGGAGCACAAGAAGGCGATGGTGACTGGGCAACAGATCGACGCATATGTGAGCCGCCATTACTTAGAGAGTTTGTGACTCTCAAATATTATCCGTTCAAGGATGAAACAGTAAAAGAGACATGGAATACAACAAAGGAATTCAGGGGTATTCATAAAGAATCCCGAGTTGACGATATTTGTTCTTATGATGTAGAAAGACATACTACTGTTGAAGTTGAAAAAGCATTGCCTATAACAAAGAAAGAGTGGGCAGCGTTTGTGGCAAATAAGTATAAGCTAAATCCGGAAATGAAAGCTTCAATTGAAAAAACATTGAAGGAGTTTGGGTTAAACAAATATATAAGAAGCAATCCGATAAAGTACATAATTGCCAAACTTCATATATAAGTTACTGACGGGCTTTATTACTGATTTTTTCTCCGAAAAATGTTGAAACAAAAGGTATCACGGCATAGTACATTATTCCGAGGATCATGACGGGTTTTGCTATTTTAAAACCGTTAATATATTTTTCCAAGTGGGGATCATTTTTATTTGCAGTTCTCAATTTTTGTATAAATTTGTCAGCGGGTTTTTGTGTAACGGAATCCATAAAATATCCCGATAAGATGCTGAGTACTGTTCCGATTATTGAATTGTATATGAGAGGTTCTTTCCTATCCGCTTCAACTTTTTTGCTTTTACTTAGCCCGGCAACGAAAACGCTTGTAGTAAGAGCATCCTTAAAAGCATTTATATGAAGCGGGAAATTTGAATCCGCATTGTTTTTAGAAAACTTTTGAATTGCTTTGTTGTCAATGATTTTACCAATCCAACACGATAATTTATCCGAATTTTTCCCTTTGAAATTCAAACTTTTATCGTAATTAGGATTCTTTTTATCTCCGGACATAGCGCTTAAAACATAAGGCATGCCAAGTAAGTTTAATATTGCTTTCGGAGCGGCAATCGCGACGCCGATACCCAGTTTAAAAATCTGGTTTGCAAGATTATATGCACTTGATTCATCAAGCGTTTTTGCTCCGTTTTTTAAATTCTCTATTGTTTCTTTTTTTAAATATTTTTGAGGATTTTTATTGATATTTCCAACGGCTTTTACAATTGGTGCGGATATTGCAAAAGTGATTAAGAAATCCAAAATTGTCGATGTAATCGCCTTTGCACAGGCAATTTTTTTATTCTCTTTTTCTGTTTTAGGAGTTGCCATTATTGACATAGGTCTTATGGTAGCAGACAAAACAAGGGCTGTTGTGGATGCAAACAAAGCACCGTTATTTTCGGCAAAACTTAAAAATTTTTTCAAAGCATTGCTGTTATAAAATCCGTTGAATGAGATTGAATTTTTATTTACAGAATTTACTTTCATCCTTTTTTATTAGATAACATAAATATGGGAAGTATTAAACCTGAAAATTGGAAATATGGCGAAGTAATCGGAATAGGATTTGTATATTTAGTTCTTATCTTGAATACTTTCTTATTCAAGGATAGCTTAGTTGCAGTGCTTTCTGCTTTCTTCGGAGTAACTTACACGATGCTGGCGGGGAAAGGAAACCCCAATTGTTATTTGTTTGGTATAGCCGGTTCCGGTTTATATAGCTGGCTTGCACTAACCAATGGTTTATGGGGAAATCTGTGCTTATATTTGTTATATTACATTCCTATGCAAATAATCGGATTTTATAAATGGAACCAGCATCTTAAAAAAGATTCTCATGAAATCGTAAAAAGTAAGCTGGATAAACGTGAATGGATGATTTTAGTTATTATAATTGCTGTTTTAAGCATTTTGTGTATAAAAATTTTGTACATAACACAGGACAAGAGTCCTGTTATCGACGGACTTACAACAATTCTTTCCATTGCGGGAATGTATTTAACTGTAAAACGGGCACTTGAACAATGGTTTATATGGATAATAGTAAACGGATTTACGGCAATTATGTGGGTTAATATCCTTCTTAATGGAGAAAGAGTATATTCAACAGTTGTAATGTGGCTTGTATATTTTATTTTGGCAATATATTTTTGCCGTGAATGGAAAAATGAAGTTGTTTAAAACTTTTATTGTAGTATAATCAAAAGAGTAAAAAGAGGTATGGATATATAATGTCAGTTACTTTGGAGCATAAACAAGGATTAATTGCAGGAGACGGCTTATTACCCGTCAAAATGGCTCAGCACGCTAAAGAAAACGGGTTTGAAGTGGTTTGTATTTCGCTTTCCGGCGACAATTACAAAAAGCTAAAAAAATATTGTTCGAGAGTTTACTCCGTCTGTCCCGGGGAAGCTCTGAAAATAGAGAAAATTTTAAAAGATGAAGGTATAAAACAACTTACTTTTTTGGGCAAAGTAAGTAAAACTATTATACTTAAACGCCCCAAATTTGATTCTAAAGCCATAGATTTTGTCAGAAAGGCGATACGGCTTAATGATGACAAAGTAATGCTTATGATTATTGAAGAACTCGAAAACATAGGCATCACGGTTCTTGATCAAACATTATTTATAAAAGAGCTTATGATTCCATCAGGGGTGTTAGGTTCTGTTCAACCGAATCAAGTACAAATTGATGACGTAAATTATGGCTATTGGCTGGCTAAAGAAACTGGCAAGCTTGACATTGGTCAATCGGTTGTTATACGGGACAAAATGATTATGGCGGTCGAGGCAATCGAGGGAACGGATAAATGTATTAAAAGAGGCGGAAAACTTGCCAAAAGACGTGCTCGCATTATTAAAGTTGCAAAACCGTCTCAGGATAAAAGATTTGATATTCCGGCAATCGGTCTTAAAACTCTAAAAACAATGAAGAAATATAAAGCCGATTTAATTGCGGTTGAAGCCGGAGAAACAATCATAGTCGATAAAGATAAAGTTGTAAAATACGCAAACAAACACGATATCGTAATTATGGCGGTTTAATGAAGAAGATTTTTGTTATTACCGGAGAATATTCAGGCGACATACACGGAAGCAGGGTTGTGAGTTTAATCAAAGAAAAAACCCCTGATATTCAGGTGGAAGCTATTGGCGGAGAAAATCTTAAAAATGCAGGGGCTAAGCTTTTTTGTGACCATTCCAAAATGGCGGCTTTTGGATTTAGTTTTCAAATTGCAGTCGAGCATTTAACTTTGGAAAAAAGAGTTTGCGAATATATTCTCAATGATTACAAGCCCGATTTGGTTCTGCTAATTGATTATGGCGGTTTTAATCTTAGAATCGCGGAACGGCTTCACGGAAGCGGAATAAAAGTAGTTTATTATATTCCGCCTCAAATATGGGCAAGCAGAAGATGGCGAATTAATAAAGTTAAAAAATTTGTCGATAAAGTTTTATGTATTTTTCCGTTTGAAGTTGATATGTATGAAAAATACGGAATTGATGTTCATTTCTGTGGGCATCCGCTCGTAAAACAATTGCCTCCAAAAGCCGATAAACAAGAATTTTTTGAAAAGCACGGACTTGATTCTTCACGGCCTTTGGTTTCAATTTTCCCCGGTTCAAGGGCTTTGGAACTTGCATTTCTTGCGGAAACATTTATTGAAGGTGCAAAAAAATTGCAGGTAAAACATCCTGAACTTCAGTTTTGTATTTCACACGCGCCTAATCTGAGTAATGACATATTTGACAAATATATCCAAAATACTGATTTTAAAATTATAAAAGGTGACAATCAAGCATTGTTGAGCGTATCTGATGCATTAATTTTGGCATCGGGAACAGTGGCTCTTGAAGCCGCTCTTTATCAGACACCTATGATTATCGGATATAGAGGACCTTGGCTCCTTTACTTAATATATTTGTTTGTAAGGTGCATTAAAAATGTTTCTTTGCCAAATATTATTACGGGAAAAGATATTGTTCCGGAATTAATTCAAAATAAGTTTACTTCGGAAAATATATGTTATGAAGCAGAAAAATTACTTTACGATAATAATTACAGAACAAATTTTATTGAACAATTAGCCAATGTAAAAGAACTTTTGACCGATAAATATTCAGCAAAAGAAGCTGCAGACGCCATTTTAGAATGTTTATAAAATCGCAAAATCCAGGTTAGAATTTTATGTAAACTTTTGTAACAATTGGCCCGAGATGGCTAAAGTTTTGGGCTAAAGTGCCGTAATACATGGTGCAAAAGGGACAAACATAAAGGAACGTTGCTATGGGTATGGCATCCTCACAAGCCAGACTCTTGATGCTGACATCGAGATTGCATGACGTTGAGTTAAA
>CAJOOA010000082.1 GCA_905236055.1 Candidatus Gastranaerophilales bacterium
TCGCAGTTGGCGTGTCTACCCCTCTCCTCGGACGTGACATTTAGTCACCTCCTCGTCGGCAGAGTACCACATGCCCTTGCATTTATCTTGTAGGTGATAAATAAGCCGAATTATTTACCCCTGCACATATTCTGTTGTCAAAAGGTTTGGCTTTGTCGCCTGAACCTTTTTAATACTATCAAGACCATAAAATTTTGTCAAAATTTTTATACAAACCTTTTTTCGATTGTTATACTTTTTTATTTATAATATAATTTCGTTGGAGATATTTACCGTATGAAAGTTATTGATAGTCAACAGGAAGAATATCGGGCATTTTTAAATCACATAAGAGCCGAAAGAAAAAAATCTTCTAATATAATGAATTTAATATTTACCTTTATAATAGCCCTTCTATGTGCTGTTATAGTTTGCGTTATATTTGTTGAAAATAACTTTTTTGCACCGTCAGGAGTTAATCCTGATGAAGATACAACGGGCATTTTTAAATTTACGAGGAAACAGAGAAGTGTTCTGGAAGTCCCGTTTGCTCCAAGGAGACAGAATATTTTATTGCTCGGCATTGATTCAAACGGTGCCGGTACGGATTTATGGGAAGGTACTCGTTCTGATACAATAATGGTATTCAATATAGACCCCAAAACTCATACGGTAAAGGCAATATCAATCCCGAGAGACAGTAAGGTCTATCTGCCGGAAAACAAAGGCGTGCAAAAAATTAATTCAGCACACGCTTTAGGTGGAATTAATCTTGTTAAAAAGACTCTGCGGGAAACTTTTGGTATAAAAATCGATAAATATATTATTGTTCACGATGAAGCAATTGAAAAAATAGTAGATGCTCTTGGGGGAATATCGGTTTACGTTGAAAAGAAAATGTTATACCATGACTATGCCGGTCATCTTCATATTGATTTAGAAAAAGGTGAACATGTTTTGAACGGGAAACAAGCGGTCGGATATTTACGTTACAGAAAAGACGGTTTGGGAGATATCGGCAGAACTCAGCGTCAGCAATGGTTTATGAAAAGTTTTTCAGAAGCTTTGCGTTCACCACAAACGTTGACCAAAATTCCTGAAGTTTTGAATATTGCGAACAATTATATAAAAACGGATATGAGTTTTTATGAACTTTCTCAATACGCTGCTTTAGCAAGGAATATTGACAATAATAAAATAGAGATAGCGACACTCCCAGGGGCTCCGAACCAAAAAGGTTATATAAGTTATTGGATTCTGGATCCTGTAAAAACGCAGGAAGTCATCAACAGAATGATATACAGAGATAAATTTGTTACCGATGTCGCAAACTTCAAGGGCGGAATTATATATTCACCAATGAGGGAAGCAGATGCGGAAGCTTTGAAGAAAAAATTGAATGACTTGGGATATGAAGTTAATATGCTAAAGCTTACGCACCTTTCACATTCCAGGTTTGTTGCAAATAAAAATGCTGTAACTTTGGAGTTTTTTGTAAGCTTGCAAAAGAAAATTCCGGAACTTAAAAATTATCAATTCGTCTATGATTCGACTGAAAACTTTTCAGTCGGAAGTGATTTTACCGTTGTTCTTGCCGAACAATAATTAATCAACTATTTCCGGTTCACCAACTACTGATTTAAGGATCTCTATTACTTTCGGCATCTGGCATGCAAAAGAATAGTGCGCTTTTTTGATAGAACATTCTGCGCAGTTTCCGTTTAAACGATAACACTCAATTGCCTGTTCGGTCCAATTCTTTGTAATTGAATCAGATATTATGGTTTGAGGCGATAACGTATTTAACATCTTTCTTCCCCTAAATAATTCCCCTACCCATATCATACAACTTTTTGCAAATCAAACATCATACAAGTATATGATTTTATTTTGTGAAACAAACAGAATTATTTATGGATAAAAAATGATTAATTTATTATAATAGACGTATGTTGAAAAAAATAATTTCAAAATTCAATATACATTTGGTATTGATAATAGTATCGCTGCTCTCAATATTTCCTTTTGTTTGGCTGATGTCAACATCGTTTAAGGGTGTGGGCGAGGATATTTTTGCATATCCGCCTGTTATGATTCCACAGGATTTTACTTTTGCCAATTACATTGAGGTTTGGCAACGGGTTAATTTTATGGGATATTTTTGGAACAGCGTGATAGTCGCAGCTCTAACGGTTATTTTGAACCTGATTTTATCTTCTCTGGCGGCATATCCGTTGGCAAGAATGAATTTTCGGGGGAAAAAAATTGTATTTTTCAGTATACTTGCTACAATTATGATACCGTTTCAGGCAATAATGCTCCCTGTTTATATCATAACTCTAAAGCTGCATTTAATTGACAGTGTAAATAATGCTATGGGATATTTGGGGTTGGTAATGCCTTTTGCAGTAAGCGCTTTCGGTATATTTTTGATGCGTCAGGCGTTTTTAAAGATTCCGAGAGAAGTTGAAGAAGCCGCTATTATTGACGGATGTAACGTTTTTCAGATGTTTTTGAGGGTTGTTATTCCGATGGTTAAACCGACGCTTGCGGTTCTTGCTGTGTTCACATTCATTGGCTCTTGGGGTGAATTTTTATGGCCCAGTATTATGCTCACAAAAGATGCGATGTATACACTTCCTGTCGGAATAAACAATTTACAGGGTATGTTTTCGGCTAATTGGCGATATATTGCGGCAGGTTCTATTATTTCTACAATACCTATTATAATATTTTTCCTTGCTATGCAAAGATACTTTATCTCCGGTGAAAACGACGGTGCAGTAAAGGGTTAGGGGTAAATATAATTAGCATATTGAAAAAGTTCACGCCATGCCTTATACTGGTTTTACGAACATTGAAATAATTTAGTCATGGGGATGTACCGGTTTCGACATTGTGATTGGTAGATCCGGGCTGCGTGTCCGAGAGCTGTTCTCGGTTATCAACGGGCAA
>CAJOOA010000083.1 GCA_905236055.1 Candidatus Gastranaerophilales bacterium
AAGAATGGCTGTTGTTTAAACACAATAGCCATTTTAGCGATTGGAGTAAATTAATGCAAAATAAAATGAGTAGATTATGTCACTTTTAGAGTAGTTTCAGTCAAGAAACTTCCGACCTTATTTTGTCATTCCGAACTTGTTTCGGAATCTTACCAACCCTGCGTGTTTACTACAATTTGGTAAGACCCTGAAACGAGTTCAGGGTGACAGTGAAAAAGAACAGCCGATTTGAGAATTTTGAACAGGATATTTGATTAATTTTGATACCCTATTTAAAAATTTTGTTATAATATTCAAACATATATGGTTTTTCTCGACAAATTTTAAAAGTATCAATCAATGTTTTTGTTGTATCACACACAATTTTCGACCACATATCTAATTCGGGAACATTTTTTACATATATGCTTCCCTTAACATGCGGAAATTTTTCAATATTTCCATGCATAAGATAATCAGGTAGCATATTGGATTTTGTATCGGCAACTGCAATATTTATCCCCCTTTTAAATATATCTTCATTTTCTATTGTCCTAATCATTACATCTAATCCGGAACCATCTGTATATGCTATTCCTGCTAAATCTGACATGGCTTTTACAATACTCTCTCCCCGCATTCTGCCAAAATTTTGATAAATTTCTTCCTCTAAAAGAGGATAGTAACTTTTGAAACTTGATTGTCTGCTGTTTATTGGAATGATACGCATTTAATACCCCTTAAAAGATTTCTTTTAAAATTTATTAATCACAAATATACCATAAATTTGTTTTTTAATTAACTTGTTTTTGGGGTAAGCTCAAACAATAACTTTCAAAAGTGACTTTTCGGAATGGCTATTGTTTAAATACAATAGCCATTTTAGCGATTTTATGAATTCAATGCGAAATATAATGAGCAGAGAAAGTAACTTTTGGAGCAGATTGAGTCAACTTATTTCCGACCTTGTAGAATCTGCAACAGGCTGGATTCTTCGGCTATTCGTGCCTCAGAATGACAAAATAACTTCCGAGCAAACTGCTCAAAAAAAATACAAAAGTACACAAAGATTAGGCAGGCACTGACAATGTCAGTGCCTGCCTAATTCGGAGAGGGCGGGATTCGAACCCGCGGTAGAGTCACCCCTACAACGACTTTCGAGGTCGTCACCTTAAACCACTCGGACACCTCTCCTTGTTCCACTATTATAGCTTAAACATTTTTATTGTTAAACCTTGTTTCTCCCGCATGGATTTATTCATGTTATGCTTATTATATCGAAATTTCTACAGGAATATTTGAATGAAAATTGCCGTAATAGGAACAGGTTATGTCGGATTAGTCGCTGGTGCATGCATTGCCGATATGGGCAATGAAGTTGTTTGCGTTGACAAAAATACGGAAAAACTTCAACAGCTTGAAAAAGGAATTATTCCAATATATGAGCCGGGCTTGGAAGAATTGGTCAAAACAAATATAGAAGAAAAGCGGCTTACTTTTTCCACAGATATTGATAAAGCCGTAAAGGATTCTCAAGTATGCTTCATTGCAGTCGGAACACCACAGGAGGAAGACGGCTCCGCTGATTTGCAACACGTTTTTGAAGTTGCGGAATCCATAGGAAAAGCCATAAACGGTTACAAAGTTATCGTTGACAAATCCACTGTACCGGTAGGAACAGCAGAAAAAGTTACAAAAATTATAAAAGAAAATACGGTTCATCCATTTGACGTGGTATCAAATCCTGAATTTCTTAAACAGGGGCATGCAGTGGATGACTTTTTACATCCTGACAGAGTCATAATCGGTTCTGATTCGGAAAAAGCCACCGCTATTATGCAAGAAATATACGCCCCGTTTCTGCGTACGGAAAACAGAGTCATAATAATGGATATTAAATCCGCAGAACTTACAAAATATGCCTCGAACTGCTTTCTTGCCACAAAAATTTCTTTCATGAACGAAATAGCAAACCTTTGTGAAAAAGTTGGTGCAGATGTCGAAATGGTTCGAACAGGTATGTCTGCAGACTTAAGAATAGGAAATAAATTTTTGTTTCCCGGTATCGGCTTTGGCGGCAGCTGCTTCCCAAAAGATATTAAAGCGTTGATAAAAATTGCATCAGAAAATAAATGTGACATGAGCATTGTTAAATCCGTAAACGAAGTTAACAAAAAACAGCGCGAATTGTTTATCAAAAAAATCACAGATAAACTGGGCAAAAATCTTTCAGGAAAAACCATAGCAGTCTGGGGGCTTGCTTTCAAACCCAAAACAAACGATATGCGTGAAGCTCCCTCTATAACAGTCATAAATGCTTTGCTTAAACTTGGTGCAACAATAAAAGTTTATGATCCCAAAGCTATGGATACAGCAATGACCCTTTTCGGTAATAAAATTGAATATGCAGAAAACGCGTACGATGTTCTTCCGAATGCGGATGCACTCTTGCTGCTTACTGAGTGGAATGAATTTCGCCGCCCTGATTTTGAAAGAATAAAAACTACTATGGAAACCCCGCTTATTTTTGACGGAAGAAACCAATATAATCCCCAAAAACTTTCCGAAAAAGGAATAACTTGCATACAAGTGGGAAGATAAGTCATTTACAAAATTGTATTTTTGAATCCGGAATGCTAAAATATTCCTTGAGAGATTAGCTTTTAATGGCAGATTTTTAGTATGTTGAGACAGCTTTTACCGGTACTTTTATTAACAATTTCTAATGTATTTATGACTTTTGCATGGTACGGACATTTACGATATAAAGGTTCTGCCCTCTGGATTGTTATCCTCGTAAGCTGGGGAATTGCACTCTTGGAATACTGTTTTCAAGTTCCTGCAAACAGAATCGGTCATGAGTATTATACAGCCGCTCAACTCAAAACTATGCAGGAAGTTATAACTCTCGTTGTATTTAGTATTTTTTCGGTTTTGTACCTCAAAGAAGATTTTCAATGGAACTACTTAGTTGGGTTTATTCTAATAATTCTTGCAGTATTTGTTATCTTCAAAAAATGGTAGGGGTAAATGGTAAATTGAAAGTGGGAAGTGGGAAATGACAACATTTATTTTAGGGTTAATAATTTTAGCTTTGGTATACATATTTTATTCCAGATATATAGAACATCTTTTTGCTCCGGATGACAGAGAAACTCCGGCAAAAAAACTAAGTGACGGTGTTGATTACGTCCAGATTTCAAAAAACAGAAATGCGCTTATTCATTTATTAAATATTGCAGGAATGGGACCTATAATAGGTGCGGTTCAAGGGATTCTCTTTGGCCCGATTGCCTTTATTCTTATACCCTTGGGCTGTATTTTTGCAGGTGGAGTCCACGACTATTTTGCCGGAATGCTTTCCGTAAGAAATGACGGTGCACAAATTACGGGATTAATAGACAAATATTTAGGGAAAACTGCTTTTAGAATTTTTATGGTAATAGTTTCTATAATGCTTTTGCTTCTTGCAACAGTTTTTGTATACACAGCCGGAGACTTATTTGTTGAAAGATTTTATGGGGTTAAAGATTTTGTAATTACAAATCCCACAGTTATTACAACTTATGGAATAATTCTATTATACTTTGTTGTTGCAACAATGTTCCCTATTGATAAAATTATAGGAAAATTTTATCCGGCTCTTGGTTTAATGCTTATTATAGGCACAGGCATGGTGCTTGCCGGTTTCTTTACAAACGGGGTTGATTTGCAGAATCTGAATTGGTCAAATTTTAATCTGCATCCGAATAATTTACCCTTGATTCCGATGTTTTTTATGACAGTAAGCTGCGGTTTGCTATCGGGGTTTCATTCAACACAGGCAACAATAATTTCCAGAACAATCGGGCATGAAAAAGACGGGCGTCGTGTTTTCTTCGGGATGATGTGTATTGAATCTTTAATCGCAATAATTTGGGCTGCAGCAGCCATGGACGTCTATTCTACAAATCTTGTTCCTCAAAATGTAGTTGGGACTGTGAATGTGGTTAATATTATTGCAAACAAATTTGTACCGTTTAATCTTGCGTTTCTTGTTACTCTCGCAATAATAATTCTTCCAATAACTTCCGGCGACACAGCTTTGCGAGGGTTGAGAATAACGATTGCCGACGCATTGAAACTTGAACAAAAAAAAATCGTAAATCGTCTTGTTATTATTATTCCGATTATATTCTGTATGCTTTCAATACTCTATTGGGCAAAAACAAACGCAGGAAGTTTCGGCATGATTTGGAGATATTTTACATTCTTTAACCAGCTTATAGCAATTCCCGTCTTGCTTTGCGCAACAATGTTTTTGGCAAAACAGAAAAAAAATCATTTTGTAACTTTAATTCCCGCATTATTTTACGTTTTTGTCACAATGTCATTTATTTTCAGCGAAAAAATCGGGTTCAATCTCCCGCTAAATTATGCGGAGATTATAGGATGCTTTTTAGTTATTTTAGTTTGTGTATATATTTACAAGCTGATAAAAAAGAAATAGTTTAATATGGCCAAATGGCTTAATATACAAGTATAAACACAGGACTTGATTTTTAATATTCAGCATACAATAATGTAGGTGTCGATAGGGTTTTCGACAATTTTAAAATTAAATAGCGCGGGATACTCTGCCGAACAAAAGCTGACTAAATGTCAGGTTTTGTGAGAGGTAAGTCTGGGAACCAGACTGCGACACAGGGTAAA
>CAJOOA010000084.1 GCA_905236055.1 Candidatus Gastranaerophilales bacterium
TCTCTGATATCGGTACCTAAGTCATTTGTATAAATTTCAGCTTTCATAGTCATTAAGTCAATTAAGCCTGTGAATTTATCTTCCGCACCAATCGGTAATTGAATAGGAACAGCATTTGCACCTAATCTTGTTTTGATTTGGTCAACTACACGATAGAAGTCTGCACCGGTTCTGTCCATTTTGTTAACGAAAACCATACGAGGAACTTCGTATCTGTTTGCTTGACGCCATACTGTTTCTGATTGTGATTGAACACCGCCTACCGCACAGAATACTGCAACAACACCGTCTAATACACGGAGTGAACGTTCAACTTCGATTGTGAAGTCAACGTGCCCGGGGGTATCGATAATGTTAATCTGGTGTCCTTTCCATTCTGCAGTAACTGCTGCTGATTGGATTGTAATACCTCTTTCTCTTTCCTGTTCCATAAAGTCGGTAACAGCTGCACCATCGTGAACTTCGCCAAGCTTGTGAGTTTTACCTGTATAGAACAAGATACGCTCAGTTGTAGTGGTTTTACCTGCATCAATGTGAGCGGCAATACCAATATTTCTGATTTTTTCTAATGGAGTTTTTCTAGCCATTTTCTTGTTTCCTTCTATATCTATTACTACTATTTATACTGTTTAAACCAGTTATTCCTATTTTCTCATGAACATGTTTTACTGGCAAGTATTGTAGTTAATACACTTAACAAAAGCAGGTAG
Organism: Candidatus Gastranaerophilales bacterium; assembly: GCA_905236055.1. Taxonomy (GTDB): domain Bacteria; phylum Cyanobacteriota; class Vampirovibrionia; order Gastranaerophilales; family Gastranaerophilaceae; genus CAG-196. Next base: position 711 of record CAJOOA010000084.1, read on the forward strand.
CAAATTTTATTTTTACGGGGTTTAACATGGTGAGTATGTCAAAAGGAGGTTTTAAATGAATATTGTCAATAATCTGTGTTGTCCGAGTTTTACTGCCAAATTAAATATTCAAAAGATGGAAAAGGGTAAAAGAAATTGGGCAAATATTACCAAAATAGTGGAAGAAGGTACTAAAGAATATCCAAAAGGCACTATAGAGCTAATATCGAATAAAAAAGGTTTATTGGATACTTTATGTTTTGACAATCGTTATATTGCCAGTCTTTCTGAAAATGTGGGTAAAGCAATTGAAAAGTGGAGTGATAAAGATTTTGCTGACAGTATTATTGAAACTTATAAGGACTGGATTTTTAAAATAAACTGTGTTTTTAAGTAACTCTAAATCAAATGATAAATAATTGACAATCAAACAGGCAAATTTTATTTTTACTGGTTTTATAAATAAATGTTCAAGGATATAAGGAAAGGATTAATGAATGAATTTAACGGTAAATAGTTATTCAACGAGGCCTTTGTATGAAGCAATGAAGAATCGTCTTGTTTATGCTCCTGAAAAGCATTTGTCAGGCAAATTGGCAAAAGCATCAGCAAATATATTTGAATGGGATAGAATACTAAAAACAGACTTTCGTCTTAAAAAACAGAGCCATCCGCTATATGGCTATACTACTGATAGTTTAGCCAGTTTTGTCAAAAGGAATCCCGCAATTGCGGAAAAACTTTATGAAATGAAAAATGAAAACGGCAACTACAGATTCGATACTTTTGAAGTTCCGAAAATTTTAGATGTGTATGAAGATTATCCTGAAGCTGTTGAAAAATTAATGGAAATGAAAGATGAAGACGGTAATTACAAGCTAAATGCTCATGAAATTTGTGCCATGGCTGATTTGTATGCAGGTAGACCTGATAAGGTTAAAGAGTATATAAATAAACATACCAGTTACTATCCAGACAGGATTAGAACGCGAATGGCACACCACAAAGCAGTAGATAAACTGTCAACAATAGTAAAAGAAAATAATTTGCGTGGCATTGATCCGATTGTACTAGCAGAGGCATATACAAGAAATCCTGAGTTGTTAGACCGGCTTTTAAATTTAAAAATATTTGATGATAATACTGTTATTCTTGTCATAGAAGCTAAATATAATAAATATCCTGAAAGTACCTTAGAAAATCTTAAAACTTTAGAGGTAAGATGTAAAAATTGGGACGATAAAGATTCTATTTATTTGGATTTTTATTATAAAAAACTCGTAGATCCAACGCCTATTTATTCATAATGAACTGTAAATGAAAGGAGTATAAATATGCAAATTAGTCCGGTATCATACAATCCAAATTTTAATGGTGTAGAAAGATTACGTTTGAAAGACGGTTCAACTTTGGTTGTTAACGCGATTAACAGTAAAAATGGCACTCTGATGAAACTTTCTTGTAACGTTTGGTATAAGGGGAAGAACCTGAAACAACTTGAGTATAGCTGGCCGAAAGGACTTAGAATGGAGCATTTTGACTCAGCAGCACGTAAAATTTGTGATGCTCTTAATATGCCAAAAACTGAAGAAAACGTAGATGAAGTATCAGGTACAGTTTTTAGCGCTCATTGGCAAAAAGGTGACAGATATGTAGGAGATGGCGAATAACTTCTCCGGCAATAATTAAACCAACTGCAGAAGGTACAAAAGATATGCTTCCGGGAACTTGTTTTCCGGAAGTACTTTTTTCTTCAAAATTAGGTTTAATCGGCGGTTCCTCTGAATACACAACTTTTAGCTTTTTTATCCCTCTTTTCTTTAATTCCTGTCTCATAACTTTTGCAAGCGGGCAAACTGATGTTTTATAAATATCAGATATTTCAAACATCTCGGGGTGTAGTTTATTCCCTGCTCCCATTGAAGAAATTATAGGGGTATTTGTTTCGTTGCATTTCATAACAAGTTCAATTTTGCCAGAAACAGTATCAATTGCATCCACAACATAATTATATTTGGAAAAATCGAATTCCGACGAGGTTTCGGGGGTAAAAAAGGTTTTGTACTTGTTAACTTTGCAATTCGGATTAATATCCTTAATTCTTTTTCCCATTGCATCAACCTTGAATTGCCCTATTGCATCATGTGTTGCAATAATTTGGCGGTTAAGATTTGATAATGCGACCTTGTCATTATCAATAATATCGATTTCACCAAGCCCGCTCCTTACAAGTGCTTCGACGACATATCCGCCGACTCCACCAATACCGAATACAGCAACTCTTGAAGATTGGAGTTTGTTTACGCCATCTTTTCCTATGAGTAATTCTGTTCGTGAAAATTGATTTTCCATAATGTTAGTTTAACATAAATTAAAAAATGCTTTTAGTATCTTTTGTGATATAAATAATTATGTGAACAAAGTTAGAAAATGTATTTCATGCGGTGAATTGAAAAGCCGTAGTGAACTAATCAAAGTAACTAAGGAACATAATTCGGGGAATATTGTAATAGAACCGGATTCAAACATATTTGGCAGATCTGTATATCTTTGTTATAATCAAAGTTGTATTGATAATGCTTTTAAAAAAAACAGAATAAATAAAATGCTTAAAACGGATGCAAACATAGATAAATCAAAATTATATGATTTGTCGGGTCAGGTTTTGAAAGGAACAGCGGATGGACAGCTTAAGAGTTAGCGAATTGGCTAAAGAACTTAATTTAACAAGCAAAGAAGTTATAGATAAATTTGCGGAGATTTCCATATCCGTAAAGTCGCATTCAAATACTGTTACACCTGAACAAATAAGAAAACTTAAAGAACATTTGGGAATTGAACCTAAGAAAACTGCACCTAAAAAAGCATTTATTGTTAAAAAGGCAAAAACTCCTACAGCTGAGCCCGAAGTTATTAAAACAACCCCAAAAGAACCACCAAAAATTGAACGCGTAGAGAGAGTTGTTAAAAAAATTGAGAAGGTTGATGTAGCAGATCATGTTGCAGAGGAGAAACCGCTAAAAGAAACTTCGGAAAACAAAGAAGAAGCAAAGCCACAACACAAGCCGCTGGTAAGGGTAGAGCGTACCAAGATAGAATATCCCAAGAATCAATCAAGAATTGAAATTGTTCGCAAAGCTGCACCGCGGCCGGTTAGCAGTGGAGAAAGCACTGATACGACTGCTAAAAAGCCATTTAAAAAAGAAGGCGGGGATAAAAAATTAATCGAACGGAGAATTATTCCTCAAGAAATTTATGAGGGAAAAGGTCAATCTAAGAAAAAAGCGGATAACAGGAAAAAGGATAAAGATTATAACTCCAAAAAAGAAGATCAGGAAATGATTTCTTTGGAGAAAGCTGCTGCGCAAAAGCATAAAAAGCGTTCTCACAAGGAAGAAGAGCAAGAAGCAGTAACATCAATAGTTGTAAATCAGCCGATGACTATACAAGAGCTTGCAGATAAAATCAGAAAAACTCCTGCCGAAATCGTAAGATTTTTAATGTTCCAAGGTATTATGGCTACTGTTAACCAACTCATTGATGTTGATACAATAAAAAAAGTTTGTGCAGAATACGAACTTCAAGTTCTTGACGAAGATATTGATGCATTCATGGAAGAAGAACTTGAAAAAGAAGAAAAACAGAAAGCGCTGACAGAAGTTGATAAGAAACTCTTGAAGAAGCGTGCACCTGTTGTATCGATTATGGGACACGTTGACCATGGTAAAACAACATTACTTGACAGTATTCGAGCTTCAAAGCACAAAATTGTTGCAACTGAAGTTGGCGGCATAACTCAGTCAATCGGTGCATATACGGTTTACCTTGATAACAAACAGGAAAAGAAAATTGTATTTGTTGATACTCCGGGCCACGAAGCATTCACGGAAATGCGTGCAAGAGGTGCAAAAGCTACAGATATCGCGATTCTTGTTGTTGCGGCAGACGACGGTATAATGCCTCAAACAATTGAGGCAATCAACCATGCCAAAGCGGCTGATGTGCCTATTATTGTCGCAGTAAATAAAATTGATAAGCCGGGGGCTAATCCGGATAAGGTTCTGCAGCAATTAACCGAGCATGGTTTAGTTCCTGAAGAATGGGGCGGCGAAACTATAACAGTCAAGGTTTCAGCGTTGCAAGGTTTAGGTATAGATGAACTGCTTGAATATATTCTGCTTGTTGCTGAGGTTCAAGACCTTAAGGCAAACCCGAAAGCAGAAGCGTCAGGTGTAGTAATCGAAGCATACTTAGACAAGGGTAAAGGTCCTGTCGCAACACTCCTTGTTCAAAATGGAACGTTGAGAGCAGGAAATTGCGTTGTAGTTGGTACTGCTTGCGGACGTGTAAGGGCATTGCTTTCAGATTCGGGCGAAAGAATTCAAAAAGCTGAACCTTCAACGCCTGTTGAGATTTTGGGCTTAACAGAGGTTCCAAATGCAGGTGATTATTTTGAAGTTGTTCAGAATGAAAAAGAGATGAAATCTATAGTTGATAAGAGAAAAGAAAAAGAACGTAATAAACGTCTTGATGCTATGCTTCCTGCACATATGAGAAGAGAATCAGGTTCTGCAGAGGACGATGTTCCGCATCTTAATCTTATTATCAAGGCAAATACCCACGGTTCTGCAGAGGCAGTATCTCAGGCAATTGCACAACTTGAATCCGATGAGATAGTTACTAAAATTATCCACGTCGGTGTCGGTGATATTTCAGAAGCGGATGTTATGCTTGCATCGGCCTCAAATGCTTTAATTCTCGGCTTTACGGTTAAAGAGGATTCAAATGCTCTTGCTGCTGCTGAAAAAGAAGGTGTTACAATAAAGAAATATGATATTATTTATCAAGTTCTTGAAGATATTGAAAGTACTATGATTTCACTTCTTACTCCTGAAATTAAGGAAGTGGCAACAGGGCAAGCCGAAATCAGACAAATCTTTACTATCGGTAAAACGCTTAAGATTGCGGGCTGCTATGTTACCGAAGGCAAGATTAATAAGAACGATACGGCAACAATATTCAGAGATGGTGTTGAAATCTTTAAGGGTGCGGTTGACCAACTTAAACGATTTAAAGATGACGTTAAAGAAGTTGCACAGGGATTTGAATGTGGTATTTCATTTGTTAAATTTAATGATATTCAAGAAGGCGATATAATCAAATTCTTTACTACCAAAGAAATTGAAAAAACAGAATTGTAATTCTCGACTTTACATTCAACCGTGTTTATAGTTAAATGTTCTTACTGAGGGTGACCTCTAGTCTTAAAGAAAGCGATACACTGGACGATTGAACGGTCAAAATATTAAATTGGCAAAGTTTGCTGGATTTTGTTATGGGGTAAAGCGTGCTGTAGATACGGCAAAGAAGCTCAAAGCAGAAAACCCTGATAAAAATGTGTATATTTTAGGGGAATTGATACATAACTCTGATGTTATCCAAGAATTAGAAATACTTGGAATTAAGACTATTTATGAGGTTCCGGAAAAAGGAGACGGAATTTGCATCGTAAGAAGCCATGGTGAAGCTCCTTCAGTTTTTCAAAAGCTTGAAAAAGCTGGTTTTGAAGTTGTTGATTTGACTTGTCCCGATGTGAAAAAAGTGCAGCAGAGAGCGGTTGAACTTGCTAAGGATGACTATTTTGTCGTTATTGTTGGTAAGTCTAACCATCCGGAAGTCGTTGCAATAAAAGCAAATGCAGATTTGTATTCTGATAAAGTTATTGTTGCTGATAAGCCGGCAGATATAAAACCTTATGAAGATGAAATTAAATCTTGTCATAAGGTAGGTATAGTGGTACAAACCACACAAATGGTATCAACATTAAATTCTGTTGCTGATTATATCAAATCTATCGCGAAAGAAGTTTTAATTTATAACACAATATGTAAATCAACATCCATGAGACAAAATGAGGCGAAAGAATTGGCGGAGGAAAGTGATTTGATGGTCGTTGTAGGTTCCAAAAAAAGTGCCAATACAACGCACCTGGCAGAAATACTTAAGCAGTGTACAAACACTATACACATAGAAAACGACTCCGAGCTGGATGAGTACAAGAATTTGTTTAAAAATATTCAAAAAATAGGCGTTACGGCAGGTGCATCGACGCCGCAAAATGTTATAAATAATGTAATTAGTAAAATAAAGGAGGAATAAAAATGCCAACAATGGAAAAAACAATGGACGAATTTGAACAATTGTTAGAAGAAAGCTTCGCAAAATCTAACAGTGTTGCCGATATCGTAGAAGGTACGGTAATCAAAAAAGAACAGGAAGGTTATCTTATTAGCGTAAAAGGCGCAAAGATGGAAGCATACCTTCCGAACAAAGAACTTTCAAGTGACTCTGAAGAGCTTGAAATCGGTGATACAAGAGAGTTCTACGTTTTAAAAGAAGAAAATAACGAAGATTCAATGCAATTATCACTCAAGAGAATCGCATTTGCTCAAGCATGGGCACAATTGAATGATGCTAAAATTCAGGGTGATACTATTCTTGCAAAAGTTGTATCAACAGTTAAAGGTGGTGTACTTGTTGATGTGGCAGATTTAAAAGGTTTTATACCTTCATCTCAGCTCAGAACGGGTACTCCTTTTGAAGGTCTTGTTGACACAAAAATTGAGGTTAAGGTTCTTGAAGCAGATCCTAAGAAGAATAAACTTATCCTTTCTCAGAGACAAGCTGTTGCAGAACAGAGAGATCAAGTTGTTGATAATGTTCTTTCTTCACTCGAAGAAGACCAGGTTGTTTCAGGTAAAGTTGTAAGAATTACTGATTTTGGTGCATTCGTTGATATTAACGGTATTGACGGACTTCTTCCAATTTCAGAAATTTCTTGGCAAAGAATTAAACATCCTTCTGATGTTATCAATTTAGGCGACACGATTGAAGTTAAAATTATCAAGATTGATAATGAATTAAAGAGAATTTCTTTAAGCTTAAAAAGAATGGGTGAAAATCCTTGGCAGCAAATAGAAGGCCAATTTGAAGAAGGACAGGTCGTAAAAGGAACTGTAAACAAGGTTACCACTTTTGGCGCATTCATCAACATATTCCCGGGAGTTGAAGCATTGCTTCCGGTTGCTGAAATGTCTGACGAAAATGTTAATCCTTTCAACTTGTACAAAGTTGGTGATGAAGTTGACGTTTTGATAAAGAAATTCACACCTAAGGAACACAGAATTGCTTTATCAATAAAAGATATTAAAGCATAGTATATTAATTAAAATTTAAACAGGACAGTTTTTTAACTGTCCTGTTTTTTAATAGCAAAAAAAATTTTTACGTGTTTTAATATTACAGTAAACATAAGAAAGGATATGTGTGTATGCAGGTTAATAGTTGTACTCAAACTCCAAATTTTTGCAGATTAATGGTAACTAAAGAAGCTTATCCGGCATTAAAAGAATGTCCGGCAAAAACTATTGAAAGGTTATGTAAAGCCGGAGAGGACTTGAAATATTCAACCGAATATTTTGATATTGAAGTCGGGAAAAATCTTTCTTGCAAAATAAAAGGACTTAAAGACAAATATTTTGGTGTATTCAAAAGCAATGTATTTAAAAATATAAGACAAGGTTTGAATGAAAATTTATTGGAAATAGATCACTATACGGTTTCCAGAAATCTTGTATGCGATAATTCTGATGAGATTGTTTTAAATGTTATATCTTCTAAAAATTTTTCGGGTATAGAAAACGCAGAACACATTGAAGAATTAGTAGCTATTACAAAAGAGCTTGATGCAGCAGCCGTTGGGCATGAACAAAGAGATTTGCAAACGATGGTAGATCGCAAATATGCACGAAAACTTAGAGACGAATTGATGGATAACTTTGGGGTTTAGTACCCTTAGTTTTCAAAAAACAGATTCATAAATTCAATGTCATCATAATCTATGTATGCTGTCTGCATAAGGTTTCTTCCTGTGCGGAGCGTAACTTCGTTGACCTGATTTTTTCTGATTAAAGATGGGGGAATTTTTATCCTCTGACCGTCGCCGTTTATCTGAATTTCCGAGATTTTGTTTCCGTTAAAAAATATCTCCGGAGGGGAAGCAAAAGCATTTGCAATATGATTCTGACCGATAGAACGAGCCATTTCCGTATCTATACCTATTATAGAACCTATTACAAGAAAAACGGGTTTGTTGAATTTTAAGTTTTTAAGAATAAATCTTTTTGTATAAAAAGGCCCGATCGCTTGCATGCGAAATTCACCCGCGTTGGCGGAAAGGTCGGAATAATTGTTATCTCCGAGATGATACATGTTTGAATCAACGACTAAATCATTTGAATTTGATTTTTCTATTCCGATTACGATTGGGGAAGATAAAGTTTGGTCGGTTATAGTTACGGAATAAGGTTTGTAATTATCTTTTTGCACCGACATTATGGAAGTTCCGTCTATATGGGTATCGAGTTCAAAATATCCATCGGAGTCTGTTTTTGTAAAATATTGCTGTTTAGGTATAGCTATTTTTGCGCCTCCGATACCTTCGCCTGTCGCTTTATCTACGATTCTGCTAGAGGTACCTCTACCTTCGGCACTCACACCACCTTCAAAGTGCGAAGCGGCATGAATTTGGTTTATCGTTAATAAGAAAGCAAGTGTTACTAAAAAAAATAAGTTTTTCATAATGATATTATTCTATTTTGAGCGTAAAAAATTAATTGACTTTATAATGTTTTATAAGGATATTTAACCAAAAGTAAAAATAGGAATTGAAATTTGAATATTTTTTTGTTTTAATGAGGTAGATGAGCGGTCTGTGAGATTGGCTTAGCAGTTTGAAAATTAAATAATAGACGCGCCGATGTGATGGAATTGGTAGACGTGCCAGACTCAAAATCTGGTGTAGGCAACTACGTGCCGGTTCGACCCCGGCCATCGGCAGATAA
>CAJOOA010000085.1 GCA_905236055.1 Candidatus Gastranaerophilales bacterium
AATAATATTTGAGATTTTTATATTTTGCTTGCAAAAGCGAATCTTTAAAATCTATACTATAATCGCCTTTAATTTTTTTAAATCCGGCCTGTATAAGATTTTTATCGGCTCGGTTTGATATATCACGTTGTCCGATTATAACAATACTTTGTGGTGCCAAACAGGAATACAAATTATAAGATAATTTAGCAACTCCTTGCGATGTTAAATATTGCCACATGTTTCTTATAAATAGAACACAGGGCTCTTGAGATAATTTACCGCTCTCCAAATCTTTAAAAATATCACCTGTTTCATAATGTATTTTTTGCTTTAAATCTTCGGTATAATCAAAATTTCTTTGTTCATGAATATCAATTCTTTTTGCAGTTAAAAAATCTTTTGGATTTATATTTTCAAAAAAACTTAATCTGCGTATTTCGTCCTGTTCAAGTTTCAATTTGTATTCTCGGGCTATTCTTATAATATTAGGATTATTATCTCTGGCAATTATCGGCGTATAATCATTCACTTTTTCCTTTGAGAAACTATTAAACAGCCCTAAAACTATAGAAACTGGCTCATACCCGGCGGAGCAGCAATAATCATATATTTTTACTCCATTAGGAAATTTCTTCTTTAATATTTCAGTAAGTTCTAAGAATAACTGGAAATCTCGTAATAAACAGGAATAGTTATGGATATGACCATTTCTGTATATCAGCCCGTCTCCGACAAGTTCTTTAATTCGACCGTTGTCATAATGCGAGCCAAAACCGAGCGTATGGACAAAGGGATATTTATGAGTATTAAAATCCTGTGTAAGTTGAGTTTTTGTTACTTGCATACAATTATTAAATGCTCATAAAAAAATTTTTTGCTAGTTTTAATATTACTCAACCTTGTACCAAATTTTATGCTAAAATACTTATGTTTATAATTAATAGAGCTTGATATATGGAAAAATTTAAAAATGAAGATGTAAATTATTTATATTTGCAAAGTATAAATATTGGCAAAACGCTTCCTAAACTTGTCAAAAAGTTGAAAAATAAAAAAGTGGTTATTTATGGTACCGGCAGTTTTTTTCAGTGCATAAAAAAATACTATGATATAACCGGTTTTAATATGGTTGGAATTGCAGACAGAAACAACTTTGTACACGGTTCTGACAATTTGGAATTACTTATAGATAAATACTACGATATTGCGAATATAGAAATCGCAGGAATTACAGATAAAAAAGATAAATTGAATGTGAATAGCACGGAATATGATGAAATATGCGTAGATAAATTGGAAGATATAAAAAGTGCGGGGGTGGATTGTATAATTGTTTCTTTAAAGAATTATGCAGATGTAATAGAAACATTGCATGAAAAATTTAAAGATACCAAAATAAAGATTAAGCCGCTGGCTTCAAAACCAATTCGGTTATTATATAAGGAATTATAGGATATAGTAATATGAAGAAAATATGTTCTTGGCTTGATTCTAACATAAGAGGTGGTATACAAATATTAAATGATGGTATTTGGCCATGTTGTGGACAATCTGAACCTATGTTTCAGGAAGATAACTTGGACTATGACAATATTACAATTGATGAGATTAAGAAACGAAGATTCAAAGTTTACGAACTCATGAATAAGAATGAAGCGTGTGTGGGGTGTGAGCAGATAGTTGAAAAGCCGGAAGACGAGATTGACATAGGTAAAATTGCTTACCTTTCTATAGGGTTGTTCGCTACATGCAATTTACGTTGCAAATATTGTTATTTTACGCATGAACAACTTGGGGCAAAGATATCTCCTAAAAGGAAAAAACTGCTTCCTCTTGTAAAGAGATTTGCAGATGCTGATATGTTAAAAGAAACTGTGGAGATGGGAGTCGCAGGAGGAGAGCCGACATTATTGGAAGATTTGCCGGAAACTTTAAATTTTTTGGCAAAGAGATATAAATCACCGTCTTTTGTGCTACTCTCAAATTCTTCAATAGAATCAAAAACTAAAAAACTTGCTCAAGAACTTAAAAAAGTTGATACAAATATTGTTAAATCGCTATATACATCAATTGATGCCGGAACTGCGGAAACTTACAAATTGATACGCGGAAGAGATTTATTTAAGTCAGTATGCAAAAATATTTTAAATTATGCAAAAGAAGGGGTTTTTAAAAATATAAATTTGAAATATATTTTGTTATTTGATCACGAAAATACTTCTGATAAAGATATTTTTGGATTTTTAAATTTTGTACAAAAAGTTTATTTAACCAATAATAATACAACTTGCATAACACTCGATTATGATATGTTATCTAAAAAAGTTTTTGATGATGAAATGGTAGCCGCTGCAGGAAAAATTTATTACGTTATTACAAAAATATTTGGAATGAATTTGTATTATTGCGGCGGAGGATTAACACCATGCAGTAAAAAGGGCACAGAAAATATTAAAAAGTTGGAAGAGTACGCAAAAAATTATCCCCAAATGTCAAAAGGTCTAATGGAGAACTTGCATTTGGTAACATATAAGGTAATGGCAAAAGTAAAAAAGATTAAACGTTTGATAAGAATATTGAGAATCATAAATGGCTAAGTTGCCAGAGTACTAGGTTATTATTTATACAGCAATAAAAAAGACTCCGAAAGGAGTCTTTTTTATATGGAGTGCGTAGTCTTGTATGCCAAATGCTCTGTGTTATTTTCTTGGATATGCTCTATAATATCCGGAAACTTTTGTTCCGTCTGAACGTGTATATTCTTCTACATAAATAAGTTCACCGATTCTTGTTCGTTTATCTAATTCTTTTTTAGTCGGCATCGGTTTTCTGTCAATCATATTTTCTATGAAAAGATTGTATAAAGGTGTCCCTTCTTCTAAATCTTCGTGATTAATTTCTCCTTTGTATAAAACCCTGTTTTTTGTATCAAAAACCTCTTCCGGATTGTAATCATAATATTGTATCCCCATTTTAAATAACGGAGCATTATCATCTTCGAAAAGTTCACGTTTGTATTTAACTCCTTGGTATAAATTCCCCAGATTTTCTATTTTATGTGGATTCATTCCGTGATATTTGTAACCTTTATCAAAGCTATCACCATTTTTAGCGTTGGTGTTTAATATCATTGTTTTACCAATTTGATTATCAATATTTTTTACAAAAATACCGTCTTGTGCATTACCATAATTTGTAATATTGTCAGTATGGTTTATTTCAACTCCGTTAAAATTTTTAACTCCGTATGCTCCAAAAGTGACTGTTTCAACGCCATATTTAGCACCAAGGATTTGCGCTTCGCTTCCGCCAAGTGAATGTCCTGTTAAAATAACATTTTCTTTACCGTATTTTCTTACTGTTTGAATGTATGCATTTTCCGCATCTTTCATCTGCCAAGGTAAATAACCCAAACCCATTTGAATATCATTTAAGGTATCTTTTGTCCCTTCTCTTGCTCCTGAACGCATTTCTGTTCCTCTAATAACTAATATGGCTTTATTGTTTTTAGTATACACTTCTGAATAAAAACCACTACGGTGATTGCTTTTGGTTTCTTGATAAGACCAACCATTTGTATCCATTTGCCTATTTTCAGGATAAATTCTTTGTGATAATTTTTTACAATCTTCATGTATTTTGTAATT
>CAJOOA010000086.1 GCA_905236055.1 Candidatus Gastranaerophilales bacterium
AGAGGACTCATAATCCTTTGGTCGTGGGTTCGAATCCCTCCGGGCCCAAATTTAATAAAAGAGAGCATTTTAGCTCTCTTTTTTAATGCAGAAATTTGGGAGTACCTTTTTTCAGGACATTTGGCCGGAAGGGGTAAATATAATTAATCGGCAAAAGTGCCAAGTTTAGTAAATCTTAGCGATTTTAAAAGGTCGGAAATTGGTTGATTAAAAATGTCTGAAAAGTCCGATTTTGGTAACAAAAATGTCCGTTTTGTTGTACTTTTTGTCCTAAAATTTGCACCCAAAAATTATTGTTGGGCAAGTATGCCCAACCTACAAGCTCATAAGTAGGGTTGACTTTAGTCAACCATTTCAAAATATTCGGTAGACTGAAGTCTACCCTACCTACTTTGTTATTTGTAATTCTAATGTTATTTGCATTAATCGATAAAACGTTGTTCATTTTAATTTCCTTTAATTCCGAGAATTAATTCTCGCATCATATTTCCAATTTTAAACGCATCTTTTTCTTCCATACGATACGGATAATGTATAGTTGTTGAAGTTTCAAAGTTAATTTGTTCTAATGTTTTTTTGTATTCATCAGGTACTTTGCTTGGGTCGGGTTTCCCGAATCTTTCTTCAATGACTTTTTCTATATTAAATTTTTTATTTGCTACATCTTGCCATTCTTTTTTGTAATAATTTCCTGTGCCTGCTTCTTTTGCAATTTCTTTTGAGAGTTCAATAAATTCATCAATATCCGGATATTTATTCAAAAGATAATCATGATAAATTTCTCCCTTTACCGTACCTTTAGGATAACAATGGTATAAACACTCATTTTGTTTTGCGTGTCTTAATTCGTGATGTATTATTTCAAATAATCGTGAACGGCTTTCTTGCAGTCCTTTTGGGGTAATATGTATTGCCTCATTTGCATGTGTACAAAAACCGCACGATACATCCAAATTAGTTCTACTTTTGAAATCTACTGTCATTTTTGGGTTATAAATTTGATAATTTTTCTTTGCCTGTTCAAATAAAGCTTTCACATATTCTTCTTTTGAGCTTGTCAATCCTAGTTTTTCTACTTCTTTATAACCATTCAAAATTTCTTTTGTTTGTTCCTCAGTTAAATCATTTCTTAAAAAAGCTTCCTTAAACTTTTGCTGAACTTCCGGTAATTTTTGTTCAAGTTCTGCAAATCTTTTATCTATTTGCTCTACTGAATTAAAAGCTTCTTTTAATTCGTGTTTAGAGAAATGCTTATGAATTAATATACCGCCTACAATCGTGCCAATAACACCTAACCCTATTGCGATTTTTGCATTATTTGATATACCTTTTTTCTTTGATATTTCAACTGTATCATTTGGTATAGGGTCTGTTGTTCCCCTAAAAGTCGCATTTTGATTTGTGTTATTGTTTATTGAATTTATGTTAGTAATTTGTATTTTACTTACTTCATTAGTCATAATCTAACCTTCATTTTCACAACCTAATTTTATATTTTAAGTTGTTCTTAAATAAAAAATAGCTTCTTTTATTGGTACAGGATTGGATATATTTGATGTGTTTTGGGTACAACTATCAGATAGAATTTTAAGGGCTTCCTCTTGCGTGCATTTGCGAGAACGTAATTTTTCTGATACTTTCATTATTACATCACCGTCAATATACTCATTTTCATGTTTTTTCATAAAATCTGTTATTTCTTGCATAAAATTTTTAATAATAGTTTCATCTTGCAAAGAAATTTGTGGAACTTGACTTGCGACACTTTCAGTTTGAGAGCCACTTCTTTCTAACCTTTCAAGTCTTTCTTGCCAAACACGTTGACGTTCAAGTTGCTTGTTTGGAAGTGATGTTGAATATTGCCCATAATTTTTGCCATTCATGAAGGGTGCTAAATTTGCTCTTAAATTTTCAGCAGAAAGACTATCCAAACCTATTCTGTCTAATTCAGGCATAACTTCTGCAATTTGTTGTTTTGATTGCTCTGATGCTTTTTTTTCGACAGCTTTTGCTAATTCTGAAATTGTTTGAATACCTTTTTGTTCAACTTTATTCATGAAAAACACCTTAACCTTTCATTATGAAATATTTACACATATATATAAAGTATTTTTCTTTCCAAAAATTGCTTAATTTTTAGAAATTATGAAAATTTTGTTACAAAAAATTGTCTAAAAATTAGACAGCAAATTAGCCGAATGGCTAGCCTGTAGGTTGGGTGAAACCCAACAAAAACAATACAAATCAATGCTTTTCATATTAAAAAATATCAAAATCGATGTTCTTTCTTCTCAAACCGATTGTTATTTTACAGGGAGGAATTCTCACCCAGTCGGTTCTTCCCCTCCTTCCCTCGGAGATATCTAATCTCCTCGGGCAGAGTCCTTCTCCGGAGCCAAATTTTAAAGAAAGACTACAAACGAGTAGCATTTTTTGTGTTTATATTAACCCCTGCAGAGTTTTAAGAAAGTATTTTCAAAATTTTTTGTCCAACCCAGTAACGCTTTGTCTTTGGGGGTAAGTTTCTCGTATAAAATTTTCAAACTATCACGTTCGCAGAAACTTAAATAACGGCTATCTCTTCCGCTTCCCATTGGGTTAAATGCATCAATTAAGGATATGGCCTTGTTTGTCATACCTGTTCCCAATTCGCAACCTATGAAACAGCAACCATGTTGCCAAGCTCTGACAGTTTTTATAAGCTCATCTATAAATTCTCTGCTTTTGGTTTGGAAATCATTTCTATCTTCTTTTAGCATTCTTTCAATAGCTTCCTCGGAATAATATTCTTTATCATATTTGCTGTATTCTTTATAATCGCTTGTTCTTCTTCTTATATAATCTTCTTCTTCTAAGAAAGCAAAATCATTAAATATATAATCTCTGCCAACAAATTTAATAAAAGGGTTTTTTACAATTAATTCAATAAACTCCATGCCGGTCTTTTCTACGACATTTTTAATACATTGGTGCGGTGTCGCAGCTATTACTGTAGTTATACCGGATGCTTTAAGGTCTTTGAAATTCCAAATTTTATCAGACAAGGCGCCGCGAAAATTATTATTATCTAAGGCGATAAAATTCAAATACGGCGGAATGTTTATTTCACCCGTAAATTTATTAACTTTTAATCCCCAACCCTCTAACATGCTGTTCATTTCGCTATCAGTTTTTCGCCCGCCGTAAAGTTCACTGTACTTCAGCATAGCGTTGTCCATAAGGTGTTCTCTTATATATTCACGTTCGGAAGAAGATATAGAATCGTCATACCCTAATACCACACCATCTTTAGGCAGCTTAGGTGTATGATTCGATGTAAAAGCTAATTTGTAAGGTGTAAAATTAATCCTCATATTCCTATTAAACCCCGTAAAAATATTTTTTGCCAGGGGTAAATGAAAAGATATCAATTTTTTAAAATTATTCTTTGGTTACTTCTCCGGTCAATGAGCGCTCTTGTAAACTGTTGAAAATTCTGACAAAACTTTCAACACATTTATCAAAAGTTTTCGGGTGATTACCGGTATATGTAAACCAACCACGGGATAACAATTTCCCCGATTTATCCTCATCTAAAAGAATAAAATAATCTTTGCCGGAATATGAAATCGTATCTTGTTTTAATATTAAGCTTGGAAATTCTTTCGTTCTGGTTTCAAAATTTTTTAATATTTCTTTATTTGTACAAGTATGAGGATATGGATACAATTTTGCTCCAAATCCCAAATCATGTTTTTGTTTAACGTTATTTATTATCATAAATATCCTTAAATTTTGAGATAGTACTTACCAAATCCGATGGTATGTATATTTAAACATATATGATTTCGAATTACAAGATTAGTAAAAAATAATAATTACTTATATTTATCACCTGTTTTTTTACTTAACTCCGCAGATTTTCTGCTATTATTTACGGGAGTTATATATTACGCATAAAAATTAAAATAGTTTTATCTTTATTTTTTTGAAATTATAAACAAGTTTTTCAACAAGATTAAGCTTTTTACCTTGAACAGATTTATTTAGCTGTTCCAAATTATGAGCACGCAATTTGGCTTGTTGTTCTTTTGCATATTTTGCATTTGCCATTCTTAGTTCACAATCGTATTCTCTGTCTGTTTTACCCAAGTTCCGCATTGAAAAATATCCGCCATCACCCTCAATTTCGCCAAAAGATAAAGCTTTTTGTATTGGTAAAACTTTCATTATTTTTTCCTTTCTTATATTTTGAGATTATTTAAGAACTTCTTTGAAATCTTTCCCGCCGTATTTTGTAACGGTTTCTTTTACATCTTTTATCATATCTATAAAACTTCTGTATTTTATATCCGAAATAGTGTTTGCTTCGTATTTTGGTAATGGATTTGGTTTCCGCCCTTTTAACTCAAATGTTTTGTGAAAATTGGAACAATGAAAGTGTGGTTTAAGTGAGAAAATCTCGTCAAAATCCCATATTTTTGCAAGCTTTTTAATAAATCTGTTTTTATACAGATATTCAACATCTTTTCTGTCCGAATCTATTGCACGGGGGCAAAAATCACCCTTGCAATAGATTTTTTTCATTGCAGTAAAATTCGGATTGTACTTATTTTGAACTTTATTGATTTGCATTTATATCCCTTTATAACTACATTAACATGAAAATTTTTAAATATATTCCTCCTGGCAAAACCAACTTCAATTCTGCGCTACAGTCCGCCATGCAGATTCGCAAGATGTTCTTTTTCCCCTGAGGGCAGAATCATAGAATTCGGGTTATGTATATTAAAGCGGTATGGGCTGTTTTGAGTTGCAGGAAATTCTTCCGTCATACCGATTATATTTTTATACCAATTTTTTGATTCGTTTTTGGAAACAAGTTTTAAATTACCGTTGCACATAGCTTCGTAGCTTCTTTTCAAAGCTATTTGCAAAAGCCGTGTGCCTATATCCTTATATTGTTCTGTTTTTTTATAATATGGAGTTGATGGGTTTGAATAATTGAACAAATTTGAAACAAAAACATGACTCGGGTCCGATTGATACTCCAATTTGTCATAATCTGTGTATTTTTTTACTTTTAAAACAATTTCTCCCACAACGTTTTTGTCGTCATTTTGAACCAAATAATTTTCGCAACCGTCTATTATAATTTTTTTGGATACATCCAAAAAACACTCTTTGTTTTCCTTATTACGTACTTTTATTTTCCCTATTAAACCCTCAGGGGCAGCGCCTATATTGATGTTTTTTAAAGTTTGCACACAAGAGGAATTTCCAAAAACAACAACATGTTTTTGGGGGAAATTATTTATTCTAAAAATTTGGCAACTTTCAACCTTCATACAGTCATAAATACCGTAAAAAATTTTTTTGCCGTTGGGTTTGAAATTTTTAAATCAAGGTTTTCAAATATTCGATAATATCCGAAGATTCATACATTTGGATATTTCTGTCTTTATCCACAATAAACGGAACTTGTCGTTTCCCTCCGATATTTATTAGCGCTTCCTCCGAAGCTGTATTCGAAATATCAATTTTATTATATTTCATCCCGTTTTCATCCATGTATTTCATAACTTTTTTACAATACGGGCAAGATTCAAGCATAAACAAATCTATCATATAAACTCCTTTTCTCTAAGTATTTATCAGTTTAATATTTAACAAAAAATTTTTCTATAATCCTTTTTGGTATATTTGTGCTAACATGTTTTTG
This sequence comes from Candidatus Gastranaerophilales bacterium, assembly GCA_905236055.1. Lineage (GTDB taxonomy): Bacteria > Cyanobacteriota > Vampirovibrionia > Gastranaerophilales > Gastranaerophilaceae > CAG-196. Next base: position 5,702 of record CAJOOA010000086.1, read on the forward strand.
TTAATAAGGGAATATAAATATGTTATTTGAGTTTTTACACTCCAAAATACACAGAGCAACTATAACCGATTCCAATTTGAATTACGTCGGTTCAATAACCATTGACGAAGATTTTTTGGAAAAAGCCAATATCAGAGAGTGGGAAAAAGTTGAAATTCTTGATATAGATAACGGCGAACGTTTTCAAACTTATGCTCTAAAAGGACAAAGAGGTTCAAAATGTTTTTGTGTGAACGGTGCTGCGGCAAGAAAAGTTCAAACAGGCGATAAAATTATTGTCGTAACTTATGCTCAAATTACCGAAGAAGAAATGAAAAACCACAAACCGACAATCGTTCAAGTCGGTGAAAATAACGAAATTATAAAATATGGAAAATAAAAATCTCAAACCAACAAAGAAAAAGAAACAAAAATTCACCGTCAACACCAAAAATATGGGAGTTAACATAGATAAAAACGAGTATTACGAAATAATTTTATCTAACTCTAACCACCCTGAAAACACCTACAGAAATTATTAAAAAGTCATTTAAACCGACAACTGTTGAAAATTCATCTTAATAAATCTTAAAGAAAATAGCAAAAAATAACATGTTTGGATATTATATGAATGTCGAATATAAATAAAGGAATATATAATGCTAGCACCAGTCGCCAACAATAGAATTACCCCTGCTTACCATGTAATAAATCCAAATTTTAAAGGTAATTATCAAGCAGAAGTAAAAACTGTTGTAAATTCAGGAAAAAATATAACCAAAATTTCTAGTAAAAAGCCGATTGCACTATTATTTGCAGCAGCTTTGTCCGGTATTGCCGGTTGGTTTAATAAAAAAATCGAATTTGATAATGACACCGGAAAACTTTTAAGAATTAACGAATATGAAGACGGAAAACTTTCAAAAGTAAAACATTTTTCGGGCAGATTATTCCGATGGGAAGCAATTGACGAATACAAAGACGGTAAACTTTCAAAAATAACCCACTTTTATAAAGGGTCTAAAACTCCGGATTGGGATATTGTATACAAAGAAAACGGTGATGATATAGTTAGTAAATATTTCCCTAATGGGTGGATAAAATCAAGACAATTTGATACGAAAGATGTCAAAGATTATAAATTTGTCTATGATAATTTTACACGCGGTAAAACCATAAAAAAAATAAAATACAATCCGGATGAAACCATGGCTTATGCATACATATACGAAGACGATAAAACTATACTGGAGGCATATGACAAAGGCGTTTTAAAATATGCTGATGTTATTTTTCATGAAGAACGTTTACCTCAAAGAAGAATTTTTTATGATGAAAACAAAGAAGTAACAAGTATTGAAGATACGGGCATCGGCTATAAAACAAATTATACATATAAAAACGGCAGAAAATTTAAATCCGTTACAAAATATTCTAATGATGAAAAACTTTCGCGCAAGGAAGTGGAATACCAACGAAATGGCGCTCCCGTTTTAGAAATGTTTTACGCACTCGATAATACTTTGTCCGAAAAAAGAGAATATTCTGACGATATAAGAATAATAACCAGATACAATAATAAGGGCAAAGTTATTTACAAAGAATCACTTGATTTGAAGACAAACAAAAGCACGCGCAAATACGGTAAAAGATAATATTGAACAATAAGACTTTAAAAAGGCGGGGAAATTAACCCCGCCTTTGGTTTATTTAAAATGTAAACATTTACCCCTTTTACCACTATGATTTAGTATATTCAGCATCAATAACATCGTCGTCTTTATTTTCAGTTGATGCCTCTTGCTGAGCGTTATCGGAATTTACTGTTTCGCCCTCTTTTTGAACTGCTTCATATGCCTTTTGAGAGATACCGAAGATTGTTTGCTGCAATTCTTCAGACAATTTCTTCAGTTCATCAGCAGATTTGTTTTCATCAAGTGCCTTTTGAAGAGCTTCTTTCTGTTCAGCAAGTTTCTTATTATCATCTTCTGAAATTTTACCTTCGAAGTCTTTAACAATTCTTTCAGCGGAAGTAATCAAAGAACTTGCATTGTTTCTGATTTCTGCTTCTTCTTTTTTCTTCTTGTCTTCAGCAGCATTTGCTTCTGCTTCTTTAACCATCTTATCGATATCTTGTTCGGACAAGTTAGAAGAATTTGTAATTGTAATCTTCTGTTCTTTTCCGGTTGCTTTATCTTTAGCAGAAACATTTACAATACCGTTAGCATCGATATCAAATGTAACTTCGATTTGCGGAACACCTCTCATTGCAGGAGCGATGCCCTCAAGACGGAACATACCCAAAGATTTGTTATCGCCTGCCATCGGTCTTTCACCTTGAAGTACGTTAATATCAACGGCTGTTTGGTTATTTTCTGCAGTTGAGAATACCTGTGATTTAGAAACAGGGATTGTTGTGTTACGAGGAACTAACGCTGTCATAACACCACCCAATGTTTCAATACCCAATGTCAACGGAGTTACATCGAGAAGTACGATATCTTTAACTTCACCTGCAAGAACACCTGCCTGAATAGCAGCACCAACCGCAACAACTTCATCAGGGTTAACAGATTGGTTCGGTTCTTTGCCTGTATACTCTTTAACTAATTGTTGAACTGCCGGTATACGAGTTGAACCGCCAACAAGAACAACTTCATTGATATCATTTTTGCTCAATTTAGCATCAGATAAAGCTTGTTCAACCGGCTTTTTGCATCTTTCCAACAAGTCGTGTGAAAGTTCTTCGAATTTTGCTCTTGTTAAAGATAGTTCAAGGTGTTTAGGACCGTTTGCATCTGCTGTAATATAAGGCAAGCTGATAGAAGTTTCTACAACAGAAGATAACTCGCATTTTGCTTTTTCTGCTGCCTCTTTAATTCTCTGCATTGCCTGTTTATCATTTGTTAAGTCCATACCTTCTTGTTTCTTGAACTCTTCACAAATCCAGTTAATAATCTTTTGGTCGAAATCATCACCACCTAAGTGTGTATCACCTGATGTTGAAAGAACTTCGTGAACACCGTCGCCTATTTCAAGAATAGAAACATCAAAAGTACCGCCACCTAAATCGAATACCAAAACTTTTTCTGTTTTTTCTTTTTCAAGACCGTAAGCAAGAGCTGCTGCCGTCGGTTCGTTAACTATACGAAGAACGTCTAGGCCGGCAATTTTACCTGCATCTTTGGTTGCCTGTCTTTGAGCATCATTAAAGTATGCAGGAACTGTGATAACAGCAGATGTAACTTTTTCTCCCAAGTAATTGGAAGCATCATCTGCTAATTTTCTCAAAATCATTGCTGAAATTTCTTGCGGAGTATAATCTTTTCCGTCAATATTTTTCTTATAATCTTCGCCCATATGACGTTTAATTGATGCAATTGTCTTATCAGGATTCAAAATTGCCTGACGTTTAGCCAATTGACCAACTAATCTTTCACCTGTTTTTGAAAACCCAACGATAGAAGGAGTAGTTCTCATTCCTTCTGCGTTTGCTATAACGGTTGGTTTACCGCCTTCCATAACTGCTACAACAGAGTTTGTTGTACCCAAGTCAATTCCTATTGTTTTAGCCATAATTTTATCTCCTTTTTTTATTATATTTTTCCATACATTACCATTTAACACTATTTTTCCTTGAAATCTTAAAAAATAAACATTTTCTTAACAATTGGATTAAAAAAGTGTTATAAAATTTGTCTTGCTTTCGTATATATATGGTGATATGCCCATAGTTGGCCCACAGGAGGATTTTTAAATGCAAGTACAATCAGTCAATAATATTAGTTTTAAGGCAATATATAAAGACAGCGATGCTTATTATAACGAAAATCAACAGAAAGTTGCAGATAAGATTCAAACTGCACTTAGAACCCCTGATAAACGTTTTAATAATGATACAGCAGAAAATTACTATAAAAATTTAGGCGTAGATTTTTTACTTTCGCCATACTGTTATGATGCAGATGCAATAACCTATAAAGACTGTATTTCAGTTTTTGGATATAAAGGGGTTAAAAATGTAGGAACCGGGATAAATCAGGCAATTACATATACAGATACTTTTAGCATCGGAGTGTACAATGAAGATGCCCCTTTTAATATTGATGACATAAATATTGGTTTAAAAGAAAAACAGAAAACTAATATATCAACCGTATTCTTAATGTTATTACCTATCTTAGCATTTACCGGAGCACTACTTTTTAATCGTTCTTGCAACAATGTCAAAACAAAAACCGGTTCATTTAATAATGCGATAGAAAAATTTGACAATTCAATCCAGCAAAATAAAATAGACATGTCAAATATTGTAGGAGTTTTTGATAAATTTAAAAAATAATAAAGTTTCGCATTTATTTACCTCAAACATCTATTTTGATGTATTTTAATTAGTAATTTTTTTGTTCCTTTTTTCTTCTTTCTTTTAATTGCGAAGCAAAAGAAAGAAGAAAAAGAAAACTGAAAAAATAAGAAAGAAAAACTCGCGGAAGAATGACTAACCACAATGCCCTTCGGGCATATGGTTGAATGATTGCTGTGGGCAAAGCCCGCACTCTTACGCTCGCTATTGTGGCTTTGCCACACGCTCGCATTACCCCCTCACCCTGGCCCTCTCCCGTGTGGAGAGGGTAAAATAATCCCTCTGCTTTCCATGTTTACCCCATCCTTATTTACCCCCCG
>CAJOOA010000087.1 GCA_905236055.1 Candidatus Gastranaerophilales bacterium
AATTATCTCTACCCGAAAAAGAGTTTTTGGAATTAAAAAAACTGCCTGTCGGAGATTACGTAATGCTATCTATAACCAGCAGCTCTTTGTTGCTTTCTAAAACTGATTTGGAGCAAATATTTGAACCATACAAGATTATAGATTCTCCAAACCGCAAAAATCTTGTGAGAGCAATAACTATGGCAAGTGTAAAAAATATGGTTCAAGCACTGAGAGGATTTATCTGGGTAGAATCCAAAGTTCTTAAGAATACTACCTTTAACATTGTAATTCCGCAAAGCTAAAATGACCATAAAAAACGAGGGGATTGAGTTTGAGTAAAGTTGTTTTAAAAAATCTTATTAAGAGTTATAACGGCAAACAAAATGTCATTGATAACATAGATTTGGAAATCGCAGACAAAGAGTTTATTGTTCTTGTTGGTTCTTCAGGTTGCGGTAAATCAACGATATTAAGGTTAATTTCCGGATTAGAGGATATAACATCAGGCGAAGTCTTAATTGATGATAAGGTTGTAAACAATGTTTCGCCAAAAGATAGAGATATCGCTTTTGTTTTTCAAAGCTATGCTTTATACCCGCATATGAGTGTATATGACAACATGGCATTTGGTTTAAAAATGCGTAAAGTTGATAAGAAAACTATCAATGAAAAAGTTACAGAGGTCGCAAAAGCTCTAAATCTCGAAGATTTATTAAACAGAAAGCCAAAACAGCTTTCCGGCGGACAAAGGCAACGCGTGGCATTGGGACGTGCAATAGTAAGAAATCCGAAAGTGTTTTTAATGGATGAACCATTGTCTAATTTGGATGCAAATTTACGTGTTCAGATGAGGGCAGAAATTAAACAACTTCATAAAAGACTAGGCACAACGTTTATTTATGTTACGCATGATCAAACCGAGGCATTGACTATGGGAGATAGGATAGTTGTATTAGATAAGGGTAAAATACAACAAGCGGATACTCCGGAGAACATTTATCAAAATCCTAAAAATAAATTCGTTGCTGGTTTTATTGGGCAAATGAATTTTATTGAGGTGAAAATAAAGAACGATAAATTCAGTATTGAAGGTTGTGAATTTGTGACACCTTGCCATATTGATGACAAAAAGATATTTATAGGAATACGGCCTGAAAAAATGTTGGGCGGAGAAAATGCCATAAGTGTCAAGCCGGAAATGGTTGAAATGATTGGCAGCGAAAAAATAGTTTATTTTAAACTAAATGGCGCTGCATGTACGGCAAAGATGGGCTTGACCGAGGTATCAGACAGTGCTGTTACAGTGAAACTTTCTGAGAGAGATATGTATTTCTTTGATGCAGAGTCAGGCGAAAATATTTTGTGTAAACAGAGTTAATAATCATGAAAAAATATAAAAATTATATTATTGCGATATTAAGTATAGTTTTACTATTTACTACAATTTGCTTTGTGCCAATAAGTGCCAGAAAATTGATTCCATTGGTAGAAAGACAAACTGCACGAGATTTTGGCATCAATGCACATTTAGAGCATTTGGTTTTACGCATTGGTCCTCAGCTTAAATTAAAAACGCCGATTATGCATTTGATGTATGAAGACGGACAAAAATTTGCACAGCTTGATTCCGTAAAATTTTATATACCTTGGACATCTGTTATTAGGAAAAATCCAAAGGTAACGGCAATTCAAGCTAAAAATTTAACCGTAAGAGTAAATTCTGACGATGAATATTTGAACAAGTTTGTAGAAAATCTGGAAAACAAGAATTTTGCAGAATTGCCTAATATAGACCTTAAAGGTTATAAAATCACCTATTCTAATAAACAAAATGATGACGATTATTTTTTAACAGGGCAAGAACTTAGCGTACACAAAATTATAAACTTCAAAAATTTCAAAGTTAGTACCAAAGGATATCTTGCAATAAATAAAAACCAATATATTAACTATGATATTTCACTTTTACCTAACTTAAATCTTGATGAAAACCGTATTAAATTTGACGCTATTGATTTTCTAAATAAAATAAAACTTTTAGACTTTCATTCCGATTTGATTGCAGATTTAAAATTATATAGAAATCAATATGATGTAATACAGGCATCAGGTTTTGTGAATATTGATAACATTTCGGTGTTTGAAAATTCCGGCAAAAGCCCTAAAAGTTTTATATACTTAACTTTATTGGGCGATAAAGCAAGTATTCTTTCAAATATTTATACATCTCCAAACAAAAAAGTATATGTTGACGGAATGATTAATAACTCAAATAAACCGATTTTGGACTTAAAAGTTAAAACTGATGAAATTGAACTTAGTAACTTATATGACAAACTTAAAATTTTTACCGGCTTATCTCATTTTAAAAATATAGATTCTGTTAACGGGAAACTGAATGCCAATTTTACCCTTAAAGGTGATTTGAAAAAAATTAAATCAAGCGGTTTTATGAAAATAAACGACTGCTCATTAAAAGCAGGTAATTTCAAAATCGATAAAATTAACTCAGACATAGATTTTTCAAATAATACAATAAATATTACACACGCTGCCGGTTATGTTAATAAGGCCCCGATAGTGTTAAAGGGTAATATCAGCAATACTCTTAATTTAGAGCTTTTAATGAGCAAAGTAGAGTTAAAGCATCTGACTCCGGCACAACTCGGTGTGAAGAACGGCATAATCTCTCTTGCCGCAAATATAACTGGAACTTTAGATAACATAATTCATAAAGAAAATCTGCAAATTGATGACTTTGCTGCAGAGAGAGACGGTATATCTTTGACACTGAATTCTCTAAAAATAGATACAAACAAAAATAATACGGCATATATTGATAACGTATATCTTACAACGCCAAGCACCGAAATGATTAAAATTCCATCAATGAAGCTGTTGGTTATAAAAGATAGAATAAATTTGCCTGAAACAAACATATATATGCCCAATTCCAAAATAACCGTAAAGGGAAATATCGCTAATTATAACAATAGAGATATGGCTTTTATGTTTGGGGCAGACGGATTTGTAAATTCTTCCGATATAAAAGCAATAAAATCTGTATCAGCGAAATACCCGATAAAATGTTTGTTAACGGGAAATCGTTTCTTGCATAATGTAAATGCACAAATTTTGTTGGAGAAAACAGACATATTTGATGAGCCGGCTGTATTGAATCTAATGTCAAAACATACTTATGATAAAAATTCCGCAAAATATAACATAAAGCTTGAAGATTTAAGCATTGTAGGTTTTAGCGGTAAATTTGCCGATGATTTCAAATCAAATTTAAAAGGACAGAAAAAGATTACTATAAGCGGAACTATAGAGGATATAAAAAATGCGACATTCAAGAATGTAAGAATTAATATCCCGCAAATATTAAATATTCGGCTGTATGATACAGTAGCCCAAATAAAGGGCGATTTGTTCCTAAACGGTGAATACATGAAGCCGGAGATCGTCGGGCAGATTTTTGTTCAGAATTTGTTTAGCCAGCCGACGCAAACATCTGTTTCGAACTGCTCTGTTGATTTTAATAAAAATAGCGCTGTTTTAAATGCTCCTCTTGTAAAAATAGGTGATTCATCATTAGGAGTGAATGCAAATATAAATACAGACAGTTTTGAAAAACTTGTGATTAAGAATTTGAACGTAAAATCAAAATTTATAAATACGGATACTTTCTTGATGTATAAAGACGTTCCGTTGGTAAAAGATTTTCCTGTGGAAGTTCAAGACGGTAAATTTTATTCAGAGCGAGTATTGTCAAACATATATGGCTCACCTGTTTACTTAACTGCATTCACGGGCGATTTAAAATTGAGCGGAGATGTTTTGAATATCAAAAACATATCTGCGGAAATGTTTAACGGAAAAATAGCCGGCGCCTTGGGATTTAATTTAAGAGACGAATCTTTTGATGCAAAAATTATGGCGCGAGGGGTTAGTGCTGCACCTATTTTTGATATCATATCTTCCAACAAAGAAACAATAAGCGGAACAATGGATTTTGATTCTACGTTAAAAGGAAATTTGGTATCTCAAAAATCATTAAATGGTGATGTCAAATTTGAAATCCGTAACGGAAGAATGTCGACTTTAGGTAAGCTAGAGCATCTTTTGTATGCGCAGAATGTTGTTGCTGACAATATGCTTAGAACATCTCTCGGAATAGTTACTAAGGCGATAACTCTGAAGGATACCGGTTTATTTAAGTATTTAAGAGGTGATATTTCTATAGTAAACGGAGTCGCAAACATAAAGGGTATGCAGTCTATGGGGCCATTGATGGCGCTTTATATTAAAGGGCAATACTATCCTGAAAATAACTTTGCAAGTTTAACGGTTTTGGGAAGGATTTCTGACGAAGTTATGTCCGGTTTGGGGGCTTTTGGGGATTTCTCATTAAATAAATTAATGATAATGCTGACCGGAGAAGAAAACAAATCCAATATACGTGTTGCTGATATTGAAAATCTTCCGCAGCTGACTGCGAAAAACACAAGAGAATTCCGCTCAATAATCAATGGTCCGGCAGATAAACCATCTTCAGTCGTGTTATTCAATTGGGTGTCTTTCTCGCAAAAATCATTGCGACAAAAAGAAGTTCCGATGACAAATGTCAAAGTTCCGTCCTTTGTAGATGAACTACCTTATTAGGGGCTAAAATATGAAAATATTAGGGATAGATCCCGGCATGGCAATAGTCGGGTATGGTCTAATCGAAACAACAAAAAATAATGATGTAATTTTAAAAACTTCCGGTTCAATACAGACTGACAAGAGTAAAAGTGATTCGACACGTTTGTTGGAGATATACAATGATTTGTCTGTAATTGTTAGTGAATACAAACCGGACTGTGCCTCAGTTGAAGAATTATTTTTCTTTAAGAATCAAAAAACGGTTATTCCTGTTGCGGAAGCAAGAGGGGTAATCCTTACTGTATTGGAAAAATTTGGAATACCTGTATATTCGTATACACCTATGGAAGTCAAACAAGTGCTTACGGGCTATGGCAGAGCGGAGAAAAAAGAAGTAGAGCAGATGGTTAAGATTGCACTGAAAACCGACAACATCCCAAAACTTGATGACACAGTAGATGCAATAGCAATTGCAATATGCCACTCAAGGAATATTATAAGCTAATCATTTCTTAATGACGAATCTTCCCTCCCCCAACGGGAGAGGGCTAGGGTGAGGGGGCAATTAGATTACATATTTAATTATAGTTTCACATACTCCATTTATATTTAAATCGATATCATTATTCCAAAATCTTAAAACTTTAAAACCTCGTTTTTCAAGGTATTTTGTGCGTTCGTTATCATATTTGATATTCTTATATTGATTATGTTGTCCGCCATCTATTTCAATGATTAGAAATTTTTCAATGCAAATAAAATCAACAATATAATCTCCTATAGGGTATTGCCGTTTGAATTTGCAGTTATTTAAGTTGGTATTTCGTAATATCTTCCACAAGACCTTTTCTTGTTTTGTCATGTTTTTTCTTAGATTACGTGCAAGGTCTGTGTTTTTAGCCATGCTCCCCCCTCACCTCAATCCTCTCCCGCAGGGCGAGGAAGTAAAAACTTATTGACAATGTTTTTCTAATCTGGTCAGGCGTTTTTCAAGCTCAGCATTCTGTTTTACAAAGAACTCATTTTGTTTCTTAAGTTCTGTAATTTCTTTTTCTAAGACAGCTACACGTTCTTGAAGATTTACTGTTGAAGCAATATTAACTTTGACCTGTTCTGAGAGTGCAGTTAATCTTTGGTCAAGCTCTTTTACGGCATTGATAACAGCATAGAACATATCTTCCCAACGTATCATGAGGAAGCCGTCTTCGCCTTTTATAACAGCATCCGGGAATATTTTTTGTAAATCTTGAGCTATGACACCAACTCTTGGCGTTTTGCTTTCATCAGATTTAAATGTGTAGTGGTAGAAATTAAGTTTTTTAAGCTCATCAAGTCCTGCTTTATATGCGTCTCCGATATTTTTTAACCTGCGGTCAGAATAGAACCAGGATTCTTGTTGTGAAACACCACCATAATTTGGTGTTACAGCGTAATAACGACCGGACACCTTTTTGTATACATCAGCGACGGCAATTTTCTTTGCAACAACCAAATTGCCCGGAATATAAACAGTTGTATTGGCATCACCTAGCACAATTTGGTTAGCGTATGATGTTTGTGCCCTGGCGCCGATTGCTGCAGAGTTCTCATTAGTTGCACTAGCCCCAGGTCCAATAGCCATAGAATACGGTTCGTTAGCATTAGTAGATGCTCCAATAGCCATAGCTGCAGTTGATGTTGCACGTGGCTCACTATTAGGGTATAGTTGTTTCAACCCTCCTCCTATTGCCAAAGACAGGAGTCCACTGGCATATGCGTCGGCACCAATAGCTACAGCACTTGTAGCATTAGAGGTTGCTCCAGCTCCTATCGCCAGACTTAGCTGTCCTAAAGCTTCAGTATTACTACTCGCAGTCGCACCGCCAATTGCTATTGAACTACCTCCGGTTGAGGATGCTCCAGCTCCAATTGAAATGCAAGAACCATTTGCCTTAGCGTGCATAGTGGAGTTTCCACCGCCTATAGCAATCGCATAGAAACCATTTGCTTCTGTTCCCTGTCCCAATGCTGTTGAATAATTTCCGGAAGCAGTACTAGCATATCCAATTGCTGTTGAACCGTCTCCAGTTGCCCTTGCTTTCATACCAAAGGCACTTGCATCTGCATCGCTTGCTGTTGAATTGAAACCAACAGTGACACCACCTGCACCGCTTGCCGTTGAATTCACGCCGATAGCAATACCGTACGTGGCCGTTGCCTTTGCCGGCTGTGTGTTAGCATCGGTATTTCCGGAACCTATTGCTATGGAATAATTTTTGTTTGCTATTGTATTATGCCCCAATGCTGTCGATAAAATCCCTGAGGCCTGGGAATTGTAGCCCAGTGCCATTGGCAGAGTACCATTTGCTGCGGATTTAGCACCTATAGCAATAGCATTTTGGCTTGCGGCAGAAGAATCAAAACCTATGGCAATTGAATTAGCTTGGCTTGCGAGCGTTCTGCTTGCCGGTGTAGAATTAATGGGTACAGTATTTCCTTTCGGATCAGAACTACCCCCTTTTGGATCGGCATTTGATCCACCACCGCTGCCGCCTCCACTTGACGCTGCGCTGCCGCTACCGATTGCAATAGAACCTGTTCCTGATGCCTGAGCATATGTACCCAGAGCGAGGGTTGATTTTGCTCCGAGCGTGGAACCTTGTCCTATAGCTACCGACTCTGTTGCACTGCTGTTTGAAGAATTGCTGATAAAAATACTTTTGTTTAGGTATGATATATCTACACTTGTTGGGCTGCTGCCAACAGGTGAATTTATCCTTATTTGAGGATTGGTATTTGGTGTATTTGAACTGACAAACAAGCGCGGAGAATTTGTTGAACTGGCTAGTGTACCTATAGATGCCGTAACGGGAGCATTCCCCAGGTTATAACCTATACTTCCGGAATTGCCTACCCATACCCAAGGTGAATCAGTTGCACTTATCATTTTTCTTGTTATCATAGGTGCTGTTGCAGCCATTACAACTGCTATTATGAGCAATACGACCATCATTTCCATTAAAGAAAAGCCGTGAATATTTTTAAATTTCATATTATCCTCGCTAAAAATACATGATACTATAGTCTTGATTATACGATAGGAACTGCCAAAATGCAAGTTTTAAAGATGGTTTCGTGTTTTTTTATATCTAAATTTAGAAAGATTAATTCTAACGACCTTGTAAGTATAATTTTATGTCCGAGGCCCTTTCATCAACTAAATTTATGACATCCTGCATTTCTTTTTCGAGAGGTTTTCTGTCTTTAAATTTTGTATAAAAAATCAAAAATCTTGAAGAAGAACCCATTAGAAGATTCTTAAGTTCTAAAATTCGTTTATAAATGTTTTCATCTACAATTTCTTTATTTTCACAAAGAAGAGTAAACAAATCGCCGAACCACCACTCAACTTCCTCAACATTGTTGGCTTTTAATCCCTTATATGCGTTTTTTAGGTATCTTAAAGCCGTTGAATAAACACTTTCAAGACGTTCTTTTTTAGCAGGAAGCACTTCTTGAAAATATTTCATAACTTGTTCATAACCGCTGTTGATAAGGTTTCTTCTGGATTCTCTATCCAAATTTAAATCGGCAAAGAAGATGTCCCCTGTATTAATTTTTATACAATCATATCGGTCATTTTGCCCGTATATTTCCATTACAAAGCGGGTTGCAATATCAGTAACGCAGCTATAGATAGTGTTAATGAATGCAATTGGGTTTTTATCTTTTTCAGAATAATCGCCTTCCAAACGAAATTCAAGTATTCTACTTTCGGAATTATTAAGCGTATCAGTCAATTTCCACATTGGAGACGCTTTTTGAAGATCACCGTCAACAAGTTCACCTCCGTTAAATTTGTATGGAGGCATAAGCCCGGGCATACTTGAAGATATTCTAATGGCTTTTGCCACTTCAAAATCGGGGGTTTTTAATTTAGAAAACTCTTGTGTTGTAAAGGTTTTAATATTGGTCGTTACTATTACAAGATTTTGTTCTAAATCAGAAAACTTTACCCTTTCTTTGCCCTCAATTTTTCTGGAAATAAGATCGTTAAGCCAATCGACAAAAATTTCTCCCTTGCTCAGGGCAAACGGTTTTCCTATTCCGAAATGAATATCTTTGAAAAGTTCAAAATTGACTTTCATAAACATATTTTCAAGTTCGTATGATTTGTATCCACATGCCAAGAGCGTTGCCAAAATTGAACCAACTGAAGAACCGCCTATTATATCATATTCAATTCCAAGTTCTTCAAGGGCTCTGACCGCCCCTACATAAGCAAGTCCCCGTATTGCACCACCACCAAATAAGCAAGTATATTTTAAATTTTCAACCATATTTTTTACCTGTTTTATTTCCTAAAAAATCCTTTGTTTTTGAATTCATTTTCTCTGTAATAGTTTATATCATCGGTAGGAAGTTTGTAGTGTTTTTTTGCCTTTGATTTTTTAACAAAAACACCGCACAATTTCCCTTCATATATTTTTACCCAATTCGGGAGTTTTTCAAGCTCATTGTATACGGGAATCGTTTTTTCCATAAGCAGTACTTCTGTCGGATAATCTCTAAGTACGGCTTGCCAATCATTTTCTTTTTTTTCAAAATTCATAAGATTGTCGAATTCTTTATCGTAGTATACAACTTCATACCTGCCGTCCATATATATTAAATTGTCAGGATAAAGTTTGTACGAAACATAACTTCCAAATCCGAATTCAGTCAGAAGGTTCCCTTTAATATTGTTAATGTTTATAAATTCAACTTCTTTTACCGGAAATTTGTTAATATTAGTCTTGTGTATTTCCGGATGTTTAAGCGGAATGCAAAATATTAAACAAATAATTATAAAATAAGTAAATTTTTCTACATTCCTATATATTTTTTTATCAAAAAGCCACATAATATCGTTATAATAAAGCGCCCACAAAACAATTATAGGCAAAGAGAGAAGTTTAACATGTATCGTTCCCAAGTATAAGGTTGATGCAAGTATAATGAATTTTGTGATGTTAATTTTTCCCTTGTTCCAAAATTTTGCAAGTGCAAGTCCAATTCCCAAAACTCCCGCAAAAAATAACGGATAATAATATGTTGTACGGTTTAATCCAAATACTCCCCACCATTCTGTAATCATTTCTCTCGCTTTTATGCTGGCTGAAAGTAAAAAGTCTATGTATTCAGGTCCGTAAGGATTTATTACAAGCAGAGGAACCGATACAACCATAACTTTAAGGTATAATTTCCAATTTTGGCCCGTGAACAAAGCTCCGATTAGGTACATAAAAATTAATCCGAGGCCGGAAAATACCCCTCCATGCAAATTATTCCACAATATAACTAAAGGAGGTACAAACCATAGAATTTTGGAAGGTTTGTTTCTCAAATGACCGATTCTAGTTTTCTCCAACATATAAAGAAATATTGCAAAGAATAAAAAACTAAACATGTGGCATCTTATTATGCTGGGATTTTGATGTGCAAAAAGTATCAGGAAAATACTCATTACAAATAAAGATACTGGATAAGCATGTTTTTGAAGCTGCTGGATTTTTATAATAACAAAGCTTGTTAAGAACAAAAGCAGACCTTGAATTAACACCAAACCGAAAGGTCCCATATATTTGTAAAACAGGTAGTAGATTAAACCTGCGCCGTATTCGTGATCATACCAAGTATGTGTTGGAGTGTAGGACAAAAAGTCATTGTAATTGAAAACTCCTTTTTCAAAGAAGTTTTCCGCAATAATAAATCTTGCGTATAAATCATAGTCATAGTCCTTACAACAACTGGCAAGAAATATGCTAAATAAAAACAATAATGAATATATAAAAATATGACTTTTGAAAATCGATTTCAATTTTGTCATAACCACTCCCTAATCTCTATTTAATATTTTAATATAAACATATAAATTTGTGGTATATTAAAAGTAATATAAGGAGATTTTATGGGGCAGACTCTTGTCGAAAAAATAATTTCAGAACACGCAGGCAAGGATGTTCATGCGGGTGAATTAGTTATATCAAAAGTTGATGTTGCGGCAGTGCAAGACGGGACAGGTCCGTTAACCGTTCAAGAATTTAAAAAATTGGGAGTTAAACAATTAAAAAATCCTAAGCGTTCGATCCTGTTTATTGACCATGCCGCGCCGAGCCCAAGGAAAGAACTTTCTAATACTCACATGGTCTTGAGAGAATTTGCTAAAGAATATGGTGCGATTTTATCTGAAATAGGTACGGGTGTTTGCCATCAAAGATTGATAGAAGCATTTGTTAATCCGGGCGAGGTTCTAGTCGGGGCGGATTCTCATACCTGTACATCAGGAGCATTAGGAGCATTCGCAACAGGAATGGGCTCTACGGATATTGCTGTTGCAATGGCTCTCGGCAAAACTTGGCTGAAAGTTCCTGCTACATACAAAGTAGTTGTAAATGGTAAATTCAGAAAAGGCGTATGCTCTAAAGATTTGATGCTTTATTTTATCGGGATGATAGGTGCGGATGGTGCTACATACAAAGCTTTGGAGTTTACCGGAGATACAATTAAAAATATGTCAATGTCGGAAAGATTTACCCTTGCAAATATGGCAGTAGAAGCAGGTGCGAAATGCGGATTGTTTGTTGCTGATGATAAGACAAAAGCTTTTCTGAGAGAAAGAGGCAGGGAAGATAAATTCAGACAAATTCTTCCTGATTCTGATGCTGAGTATGAGAGAGCTATAGAAATAAATGCAGAAGATGTTCCGCATACTGTTTCTTGCCCGCATACAGTTGACAATACACGTCCTGTAGAAGAGCTAAAAGATGTTAATGTTAATCAAGTTTATGTAGGAACTTGTACTAACGGCAGAATTGAAGATTTGAGAGTGGTTGCCGAAATATTAAAAGACAAAAAAGTTCATGATAATGTCAGAATGTTAATTTGTCCTGCATCAAGAGATGTCTATAAACAGGCGCTGAAAGAGGGTTTAATAGATATATTTGTTGAAGCAAATGCATCCATTTTGCCTCCGGGGTGCGGACCTTGCGTTGGTGTTCATGCCGGAACGCTTGGTGATGGAGAAGTTTGTTTGGCAACTCAAAATAGAAATTTCCAAGGCAGAATGGGGAATACAAAAGGATTTATCTATTTGGCATCACCTTATGTAGCGGCCTATACTGCGCTTAGGGGTTATATTTCAGCAGAATAATGTTTTTAATATAGAAGGGATTTAGATATGAATTTACTAATTTTAAAACAAATTTCAATATTAAGTGCTTTTGCAGGAGCCATACTAGGTTTTATAACGGTAATTCCTTATATCAGCGCAATTAGTTTCTTTGTCTTAATTCTATTTTTGTCAGCATTCGTTCTCACTTACTTAAAACAGAATGATTTAATCGGTATAATAAGTATAAGAGAAGGTTGCTTGTTTGGAGCGATAATAGGATTTGTTTCTTTTCTGGCTTTTTCTGTAGTTTATACACCGATAAGTATGATTTTGGGCTGGCTCATTCCTTCTTACACTCAAGGATTTATGAGATTCTTTTTGACAGGCGGACTGGGTTCCACTGTTGTTATGCTTCTTTTAATCATTTTTATGGCAGGAATAAGCGCATTGTTTAACGGTTTTTCCGGCTTGATTACGGCATATATTTATGAACTCATCACAGGTATGAAAAAAGGTGCTGATGAAAATACCAGCATAGATTTTGAAATTAAATAAATTGTAAAAATTATTTCAAAACTTGTGAAATAAATTTGATGGAATCATCTCTGAGTTCTTTGAAAAAATCAACAGTAATTTTGGAAAGCGGTCTTTCATCG
>CAJOOA010000088.1 GCA_905236055.1 Candidatus Gastranaerophilales bacterium
ATATCGTTCACTGCCTTTGAGGATGGCTGAACTCGGTACTGTTTACAGAAAAGAAAAATCAGGAGCTTTGTCAGGATTAACTCGTGTTCAAGGATTTACTCAAGACGATGCTCACATCTTCTGCACGCCTGAACAACTGGTTGACGAAATCAACGCCATTATTGACTTTGTAGCAGATACGATGGCTATCTTTAACATGGAATTTGAAGTTGAACTTTCAACCCGTCCGGAAAGTTTTGTAGGTGAAATTGAAAACTGGAATAAAGCGGAAGCCGGCTTGAAAGAAGCAATGGAACGCAGAGGTATGAAGTATGACATCAACGAGGGTGACGGTGCATTCTATGGACCGAAAATCGACTTTAAAGTTAAAGACGCTATCGGAAGAACTTGGCAATGTGCTACAATTCAGCTCGACTTTAACCTTCCTGCAAGATTTGATATCAAATATCAGGACAAAGACGGTCAACTTAAGACCCCTCTTATGCTTCACAGAGTAATTTTTGGTTCAATGGAAAGATTCCACGGGATTCTTATTGAACACTATGCCGGTGCTTTCCCATGCTGGCTTGCTCCGACTCAGGTATCAATCGTTCCGATTTCCAACGAAAAACACGTTGATTTTGCCGAAACAGTTTACAAAAAAATGCGTGAAGCAGGAATCAGAGTTCAACTTGATGACAGGTCTGAATCAATGAATTACAAGATTCGTGAATCTTTGCAAGACAAAAAGATTCCTTATGTATGCGTAATCGGTGATAAAGAAATAGAATCTAATTCTTTAGCCGTTCGTGCAAGAGGAATTGGGCAAATAGGAACGCTTTCGATTGATGAATTTATATCAAAATTACAAGGTGAAATTTCATCAAGAGCAAACGAATCTTTTGCCAAAAAAGAACTTGCCAAGGTATAAATTTAGCAAAAGAAAAAGGATGTTCCCACATCCCCTAAAATGGTAAGTATATAAAATTGTAGATTATTTCTAAAACGTTTTTTCGGGGCTTCTCTATCCGTGAGAAGCCCTGTTAATTATGATAAATAATTCAATAAGCTCATATTCATAGAGCCGGCAGCTACTTGCATGCTTGCCTGATAAGCATACTGAGCATTCATCCATTGAGTGATTGCGCTTGCATAGTCAACGGAATTTAAGTCTGTAAGGTAAGTTGTTAAATTATCACCCGTTGTTTCCAATGTAGAAGAAGTCATTTCAAGTCGGTTGTAAACTCCGCCGAATTTTGTTTGTTCATTAAGTATTGTGTTGTTAGCGTCAGAAAACATATCCAATGTTGCATTCATTTGTTTATAACCGTTTGCAGTATCACCATCCAAAACCATTTGAATAGATTGGCTTAAAAGTTTTAACGCACCAAAAACACCTTCTGCCTTATCTTCAGCCGCAGTTGTTAAATCTGCAACATCGCCTGTGTATTCCGTGCCATCTTCGTAGTAGTACTTATCCTCTGCTGAATTGTATGTAACAATATCACCATTTGCATCTCTGGTAACATCTTCCTGAATAAAGTATCCAAAAACTCTGTCCCCTGTGGTATTTATAACTTCATATACACCGTCGGCAACTTCTGTTTGACGAATATAATCCGGATTATCATGCGGAGTACCTCTGTAATTTATATAGCCCTCATCATCAATTTCATATGGGATTAATTTTGTATTGGCACCACCAAAAATGTAGTTATCATTGTATTCTGAGTTTGCCAAATCAACTATTGTTTTTGTAATTTCATCAATTTCGGTTTTCAAGGCCTCTAAAGAACTTCCGCTGTAGGTTTGGTTGTTTGCCTGAACTGCCTTATTCCAAGCTGTTCCCAGATAGCCCCTTGCAAGCTCCATAAAGTCGTCAAGTGCACTAAGTTCGGAAGATGCTAAATTTACATTCTGTTCATAAGTTTCGATTCTTCCGAGCTGTCTTGTTGTGTTTACATAGTTTACCGAGGCAATAGGGTCGTCGGTTATACTTGTAAGTTTTTTACCCGAAGATAGTTGAGCAGTTAACTTATTGAAGTTATACTGATTAATTCGCATATCTTCCACTAATTGCGCATATCTTGTTGCTGTCGAAATCCGTTCAACCATAATTACCTTCCTAACCACCTAAACTCATCAAGGTGTCTAAACAATTGTTAACAACATTAAATACTCGTGCCGAAGCTGCAAAAGCAGTTTGATATTTAACCATATCAACAAGTTCTTCATTCAAATCGACACTGTTATTTGATTTTATTTGATTGTAAAGAGAATCAACGATATCTCCTTGTGTATCAACCAAAGTTTGAGCATTGCTTCCGCTTGATGCGATTTTTCCTACAAGTCCTGTATAAAAATCTTCAATGGATTGTCCACCCAAATTAGGACGTTTTTCGCTTCTTGTACCGAGGAAAGAACCAATCGGATTTCCGCTCGGGTCAACGAAAGAATTGCCCACATTTTGAGCATTACCAACCGCATTCGGGTCAAAATTATCAGTATCTCTAAAGTATGCGGCTGCAATTAACCAACATCCATCATCTTCGAGCAATCTTGAATTAACAGTAATATTACCCGCAGTAAGAGTCGTGCCGCCACCGTCAGCTATTGAGAAGATATCCACCTTAGTAGCATCTGAAAGCTGCGTAGTATCATTTGGATCGATATGGTAAGCACCTGCTCTTTTATTCAAAGTATTAAACATGTCAGCAAGTTCCGAAGCTATCAAATTAAGTGCTTCTTGAGCTTTACCGGGGTTCATACCGTCTGCATTTAAATCTCCGGAATGAAGTAATCCGCCAAGAGCACCACCGGTAATGTTTGCATTTGCATCGCCAATAATGACGCCGCCATCGGGATTAACTATGCTTATTACAGCCAAATCACTGCGCGGGTTTCCTTGATCATCAACCCAATCATCGGGATAAACCATTCCGTTATCGATACAATATTGTTTAGCGGTTCTTACATCAAATTCTCCGTTAACTACAGAACCTTTTACCAAAGCAACGCCGCCGGCATAAAGAGTTACTGAACCATTGGGCGCTTCTTTTGTATCGATATCTATGTATTCTGCAATTTCATTGAGAATCATATCACGTCTGTCTAAAAGATTATTTGCGGTTAATGTTCCGGTTTGAGTGGTTTGCAATGCTTTATTAACTTCAGCAAGTTCTTTTAATTTGTCATTGAAATTTATGACTTTTGTATAAATTGCAGAATTTTTTAGAGCATCTTCGCTTTCGCCGTCACCTAATGCTTTAGAATTCAGTTGGTCAAGTTGAATACTTTTTGCATTCAAAACTGAAGTAAGAGTTTTTGCACTTTCTATAAAATTGTTTCTTGCAGTTGAGCTTGCCGGATATTCGTTTAAATTGTTTAAAGCTTCATAGAAGGCCGACAAAGCACCATCTATACCTTCGCCTTCAAGGTCATCAAAAATCTTTGCCAAATCTTCTAAGTTGCCAAGCTGCTGTTGGTATTTGTTCAAATCAGATAATTGAGTACGGTAGTAGTTATTAAGATAGTCATTATTATATCTCATAACGTTTGCTATCATAACTCCGCCGTTTGAACGCACTTGGGCTTCAACATGGTTTCCGATTGCACCGGCAATGTTTCTTGTTGCCAGATTAACTTTTTGTTTTGAATAACCTTCGGTGTTCATATTTGCAACGTTGTGTGAAACAACACTTATTGCTGACTGATTTACAGAAAGCGCATTTGATGCAATGTTTAATGAATTGAATAAGCTAACCATGTTTTACCTCTGCTTTTTAACGGGTATGTATTTACCCATCATATTTCTTCGTTAACAGTCCACATGTCTAAATCATGTGTATCCGTCTTACCTGCTTCGTTGTAGTTACTTCCTTGTGGAGCAAACGCATCAACAATCGTGTCCAGCATCTTGCCGGTAATTGTCATGCCATGCTTAAGTAATTCCATATTTTGATTATTTAGTAACACTAATTCGTCAGAAATTTTACAAATCTTTACTTTTCTTAACATTAGCTGTTCTTTGAAGTCCTCGTTATTTTTGCCTAAAATCTCGATGTAGTCTGACATTCGGCAGTCTTTATTGAAGTGCTCCATGGACATGTTTTTACGACTATCATTCAGCTTAACAATTGCTTCATTTTGAGCAAGTATTTTGTTATCAACTTCTACTAAATCTCCCGATTTTGAATTTTTAAGAAGCTCTTTCTTTTCTTCAAAAAGGATTTTTAATTCTTCATAAGCCGATATAATTTCGTCTAAAATTTTTAACAGTTTTTTAAATTCTATTTTATCCATTTTTCCCCATTTTTAAGCCAGTAATATTTTATTTAAGCCAAGAAGTCTTTTCCCGCTAGAACAGATATCTGATAAATCTGTTGAAGATACCTTCGTTCTGGCTTCTGGAGATTGAACCCCTGCCGGAGAGAGCAAACTGTAGATTTGCAACTCTGTAGGAATAAATTTCCCCATTTTCATTCAGCCATCTCGGGTCAACAACGCCTGTTATAATGAAATCCATGCGTTCATTTCCGTTAACGATAGTTTTTTTGCCTTGAACATTAAGATTTCCGTTAGGAAGCTGCTGCACAACTTGAACAGCAACTCTGTCACCTAAAGACATAGCACGTGAACCTGTTGCCGAATTTGTAACTTCATTTGTTCCGCCGTATCCGTCGGAACCTTTAAGAGAAGATATATGTAACCAATCTTTAATAAATGATGTGAATGAGTCTTTAGTGTTTGATTCTTTTTGCGAAGAATATGACAGGTTATCGTTAACCGAAATGTTTTCACTCATAACAATGGAGATTAAATCACCGATTTGGCGTGCCTGAACTCCGCCGAACAGAGAGCGCGGAACACCTTGATAATGCTGTGTTGCGCCGAGTGTGAATAAAGATTCGGCACTCACTCCTATGGTGGTTAATGCAATTATTGCTACCATTGTTGTTAACAGTTTTTTCATATCTATCACCTCTTGATAATTTTAATTTTCAAATTTTATTTTCTTAGCACAGCCATTCAGCAATTACGCTTCTGCCATACATAAGTCCGTATTTAATATCTTCGTCTGTAATATTATATTCACCTGCATATTCGGCACATCTACGTATATCTGCCAAATCCACTCTTTCCAAAATGCTTTTTGGAGCGGCTTTTGTTCCGTCGCTTGTTTTTTCTGTAATATCATTTTCTTTCATTTCCGGTTTGGTAACATGTGCTCCGGATCGGAATGCGTTTACTGCCGAAAAGGCCTGTACGCTGTTATTTTGTTCTATTCTCATTGAACGTATTTCTCCATTTGTTTATAGATTTGGTCGGCAAGACCTATTGATGTTCTCGGGTTGCTTGCCATATCGTGTGCCATTTGTTGATATACTATCGATTTGAAAGTATCAACGTAGGGTGATTTTTCTCCGAAAATACTTCCCGAACGGTCAACTGTTTTGTCCATTTGCGAAAGCATTTTTGTTATAAAAATTGATTCAAATTCTTCGCCTGCTTTTCTCAATTGTGCTTTTGAATCGCCTGCTTCTTTGATTCGGTTATAAAGCACCTGATCAGAGTTAACAACTCTTGCGTTATTCAAGTTATGTTTTATTAAGTCTAATGTAGGTGTTGAAAAATCCATCTTTACCTCTTTTCCATTTACCCCTAGATTACAATAAGTTCTGCTTGTAAACTTCCGGATTTTTTAAGTGCCTGAAGTATTGATATTAAGTCAATCGGAGCTACGCCTATAGCATTTAATGCCGTTACAAGGTCGTTAAGATTACTGTTAGCCGGCATTTGAATTAAGCTTCCGGGTGCCTTACTGATTTCTATTTCAGAATTTTCAAATCCGACTGTTGCGCCGTTTGCAAAACTGTTTGGCTGAGAAACATCATTAGAAGTTGAAACGGTTACAGTAATATTACCGTGAGCAACTGCTGCCGGAAGAAGTTTTACATCTGCGCCGATTACAACCGTTCCTGTGCGTTCGTTAACTACTACTTTTGCACGTTCAAGGGTTGGTGAAACTTCAATATTTTCCAATAGTGATAAGAAAGTTACCCTGTCATTCATAAATCTTTGCGGAATTTGGACTCTTACTGAGCTTCCGTCAACTGCCTGTGCATGAGCAAGTGGTTCAATTGCCTGTGCGATTCTTGATACAAGCGTGTAATCGGATTTATCCAAGGATAAAGTTATTGAATCCTCATCGCCGATTTCTGTATAGATATCGCGTTCAATTATTGCCCCTCCAGGGATTCTGCCGGAAGTTGTAATCGCAGTTCTTGCGGAAGAGCCGCCTGCAATTTTATTAATACCGCCTACTGTTAAAGGTCCTTGTGCAACTGCAACGGCTTCACCGTTTGGTGCTTTAAGTATGGTTTGAACCAAAACGCCGCCCTCTAAGCTTTTTGCATCGGCGATTGCTGAACATGTGACGTCAATTTTATCACCGTTTTTAGAAAACGGAGGAACTGTTGCCGTTACAATAACTGCTGCTGCGGCACCTTTTTGGATGTAGTTTTCTTGTTCAATTACTGTACCAAGATTTCTTAAAAGCATTTTATTTGTAATCTGAGTAGAACGAGAGTTATCACCTGTTCCCGGAAGTCCGACAACAATACCGTAGCCGACAAGCTGGTTTTCACGAACTCCTTTTATATGGGTGATGTCCATAATGCGGACTTTTGCCTGTATTGCCTGAGCCGGCATTCCCCATACTACCATGTTTATTATCAGTAATATTGTTGTAAATAACTTTTTCATTTTCTCCCCCACATTAGCAAATCGCTATATATTTACTAATACTCTATTTTCTCCGATTACTTTCCCTGTATAAACCTTTTTGTAATTCTTATTTTCTACGTTTACATAATCTCCGTACATTCCGTCTGCCATTGCGGTTCCGTCAATTGTAACCATTACTGCACCGTTTGCTACAAAGAAGATACGTACATCTCCGTTTCTTGCAACATCGGGACGCATTTTTACAAATCTTTTGTCTATGATTTCGCCTTTTTGGAAGGCCTTTTTGGCAGACATTTCTTTTTCAAGAACTCTGTCCGTTAAGATGTAATCCATTTTCATTGAAATATCAATTCTTTTAACTTCGGTAGTTTCCTTTGTTATTGCCTGTTCTCTGTTTATATAATCCGAAGCAACCAATACATCTTTATAAACGGAGGTTTGTGCCGGAAGGTTCAAGGTTCTTACAAAAGCATCGTTGACATATACATCAACTCTTTTTATATCTCTCGGTATAATTTTTTCTGCTCCCTGAGTTATTTTATACGTAACTTTTCCGTCAGGAAGCTGGATTTCGGCAAACGGAGTTGCCATAATTTTTACCTGAACGTCGGCATCGTTAATTTGTTTTTTGTAAGTTTCGCAAAGCTGACTTGCAACTTGTGCTTTAACTTGCGCAGAAGTAACCGTCTGGGCTTCTGCTGTTATGCTTATACCAAGCAGACAAATTGCTATTATTAAATTTTTCAATATAATTCTCTTCACTTTGCTTACCTACTCTTTATCCCTATACCATCTGATTAGTTTGTTGAAGGATGTTATTAGATGCGTTAATTAATCTTGAATTGGATTCAAAAGCACGTTCTGCTTTAATCAAACCGACGAGTTCATCAACTATTTGAATATTTGAACCCTCTAACATTCCCTGTTGTATTAAACCTAAACCGTTCTGTCCCGGAGTATCCTGAACAGGGTTTCCTGATGCCTGTGTTTCTTTGTACAAATTATGTCCGATTGACAACAAACCTGAGGGGTTTTGGAATTTAACCAACTGTAAAGAGCCGACAATTGATTGCTGTGTTTGTCCCGGAAGTGTTACAGAAATATTACCGTCTTGTGTAATAGTGATTTCTGTAGCGTCACGAGGAATTGAAACAGACGGTTGAATCAGCAAACCGTCATTTGTACAAAGTTGTCCCAGCGAATCCACTTGCAGACAGCCGTCACGGGTATATGCAAGTGAGCCGTCTTCTTTCATAACCTGTAAAAAGCCCTCACCTTCAATTTCTATATCAAGCTGCCTGCCTGTAGAAATTGCGACACCTTGAGTGAATACTCTTGTTGTAGCAGCTGTTTTTACACCTAAGCCGATTTCAATACCAACCGGTTGATAAGTTCCCTGATTCATCAAAGCGCCCGGTGTTCTTTGTGCCTGTGATAACAAATCCTGAAACTCAATTCTGACTTTTTTAAAGCCGGTTGTGTTTACGTTGGCTACGTTGTGTGCAATAACATCAAGGTAATTTTGTTGTGCTATCATACCTGTAGCTGCTGTTGTTAATGATCTTAACATTTATCTCTCTCCTAAAGTCTGGTAACTTCTATTTTATGCGCCTCTCAGCCGTCCAACTGAGACAGCCGTTCTCAACAATTCGTTGTTTGTACTAACTGTTTTTGATAACGATTCGTAGTTTCTTGTCGTGCTTATTGTATTAAGCATTTCTCTTATTACATTTGAGTTTGAACCCTCAAGCATTCCCTGTTGAACAGTGAATTTTCTTGAACGAAGCTCCGGATTGTTCTCAATATCACGAGGAATAAATCTTGCATCTCCAATTTCAAACAAATCTTCTTTGTCGGAAAAATCAAAAACCCCAATTGTTTGCATAGGAATTTTCTGTGTATAAGAATTCATTTCAATATTTCCGCTTTCTCCGATTATTATTTCCATTTTGTCCCGCATAATTTCAGGGTCAAAATCTTCCGGAATCATTCTTATTCTCTGATTATTTACATCAAGAACGTATTCTCCTTGTTTTGTTACAAGATATTCATCGCTGTTTACGACAAAAGAGCCGTTTCTTGTGTAAGATATATTTCCGTCTAAATCACGTATCTTAAAGAATCCGTCTCCCTCGATTGCAACATCAAATCTGTTTCCTGTTTTTTCCAAAGCGCCTTGTGAAAAATCGTGAGTATAGGTTAAGGAAACAGAGCCCATACTTAAATCACCGATATAACGGCTTGCATCATTTCTTAAAATTGAACCTTGCTGTGCATAAACTGCCGATTCCATAATATCTTTAAACCTTAACTGCCCTCTTTTAAAGCCGGTTGTGTTGACATTTGACAGATTATTCGCAATATTATCCTGCGCTTCCATAAGAGCGAGCATACCTTTTGCAGCAGATTCAAGTCCTCTTACTATCATTAGCCCTCTCCTTTCATACGGTCATATTTACTCAGTACGCTTTTAACATAGTTTTGGGTTTCGGCGTACGGAGGAATTCCTCCGTATTTCTTAACGGCATTCGGTCCGGCATTGTATGCGGCAAGTGCCAAAGATTTATCATTGTCGAATCTGTCCATTAATCCTTTTAAATATTTTGTTCCGCCTTCAATATTCTGCTCGGCATCGTATGCATTTTTAACACCAAGTCCTTGTGCAGTGGATGGCATTAATTGCATCAAACCCATTGCTCCGCAGTGTGAAGTCGCATTAGGATTAAAGCCGGATTCTTGATTTATAACTGCTTTTACAAAATCTTCATCAAGTCCGTTTTTATCGGAATATTTTGATATCAAATTATTTATTTCTGTTCTTGAAATAGAAGTCGGATTCTTTTTATTTTCGACTTTGGTATCTAAAATTTTTTGGAAATCGGTATCGGGTTTTTGAGCATAGTTTCCCAGCGATTGAAATTGACGTTCAATCGTACTTATCCTATGTAAAGTAATGTCTAAGCTCGAAAGCTGCACCTTCCGCTCTCCTCAATTTTATTTACTTACCAAGTCTTGTTGGGGATATATTCTCCCCCATAATCTACACTAACAGTTTATTATATATACTTACCCCTAACATCAATCAAAAGGTTGAAATTTTGAGCGGTGTATAGACCATGTGGTCAATACGTTTTTATTAAATTATGTAAATTATTTTTGTTTTCGGGCAAAAATTTTTGTTTACGGTTTTTTAGCCGAAAGGAAAAACTTAAAAGGAACTAGGATGCAAGGCATAGAAATTTTTAAACAGACCGAAATAAAATTAAACAGAAAAGCGTCAAATCGTATAGGTGTGCTTTTCAGAGAATATTTAAAAAATCCGACACAGCAAATTAAATCTGATGTTATTGAAATATATAGGCCGCAAATTGAACGTAGAGCAGCGGCAGCTGCATTTGTAACAAAAGGGAAAATAAGCGCAGTCGATTATGCACAGGATTTATATCTTAAGTTATTGGAAATGCTTATAGACAAAGACCCTCAGTCTAAGCATTTGTCCAGAAATATTTCTCAGACAATAAACAATACAAAACCAACGGTAAATACTCTTGTATCACGCGGAAACAAAGCAATTGAAAAATTAACTCAGAAAGAAGTGTATGATAAGGCATCTTATAAAATAGATGAAAAAACTGACTTACAAAAAGCAGAAGAAATACTAGATTATGCGAAGAAACTGCTGCCTACAAATGAGGCAAAAGTTTTATCCAAAAAACTTGAAGGGAAACAACTTGATGATATTGCCCAAGAGATGGATTTAACACGTGAAAGAGTTCGGCAAATCCATGAAAAAGCCATGCGCAGATTGAATACTCCGGAAATGAAGGATAAATATTGCCATCTATTTTATGAAGATAATCCGCCGACAGATTATCACGAACCGCTGACCAATGTTCCGGACGATATGATTTGTATAATGTTAAATAACGTAATAAAAGACAACGGATATGCTATAGGCAGAGTTTTTAATCCCGAGCTTGAAGGTTCAGATTCTTATTTACTCAGTAAATATCCCAGTTTTACCGTAAGAATTAAATTGCCAAAAGCGTATAATTACGAAGAATTTAAAGTTCGTGCCATGCAGATTTCTGTAAAAATCTTTGGTAAAAATATTTTGGAATTTATTGATTAATTTCCCCTGATTTCTCGCTCAATTAATTCGTCTTGCAAATCAATTAGCATGAGGTGGTTTTCAAGCATTGCCTGATTTCTTCCTTCATAAGCGAACTCATAATCATCATTTGATTCGATTGCGAGGTTGTAGTATTTCAAGGCCTCATCGAAATTGTTCTGAATGTAATAAATTGTACCCAACAAGGTATATTCAATTTCTTTCTTTTCGGAATATTTTAGCGCTTCCAAATAATATTCTATGGCTTTTTCGGGCTGATACATTGACTGCATAGCGCACCCAATACCTCTGAGTGCAACCGGATTTTTGGGATTTGATTCCAAAATTTTAAGACATGCTTCAACACAATCTTCGTAGTTATTTTTTTCGTATTCTTCTTTTGCTCTGCTTAAAAGTTTTAAAAGCCGCAACTTTTGATTTATTCGTTTTATTGATTGTGAAATTCCTTTGATTTTACCCAATTCTTCCATAATTTATATTTTAATTTCCCGTTTTACAAAAATGTTTCTTCAAAAAAGACGGTCTGTGATATGGTGAAAGCCCATATTTATCAATGGCTGAAAGATGCTCTGCCGTCAGATATCCCGCATTTTTTCTCCAATTGTACATCGGGAATTCTTCATCAAGTTTTTCCATATATCTGTCACGGGTAACTTTGGCCAAGATACTTGCTGCAGCTATTGATGCCGATTTTGAATCCCCTTTTATTATGTACTGTTGTGGGTAGGGGTAATTCTTAATCAATTTATTACCGTCTACGAGGGTTAATATGTCTTGTGAACCGCCTATTTTTGTCCAAACCCCCGTGCAAGCCAGATACATAGCACGTAAGGAGGCATTTAGTATATTCAGAGTTTCTATCTCCGGAACTTCTACACACACAATTTTGTTAATAGTGTTATTTTTTATAACATCATAAATTGAATCCCGTTTTTTGGGAGTAAGTTTTTTTGAATCATTAAGGATAGACAAATCCTTAATCAAGCCATCGGTAATTTTATCGAAATAAACCGCAGCGGCAAAAACCCCGCCTGCTCCCGGGCCTCGCCCTGCTTCGTCAGTTCCGATTATTATTCTTCCGAAGCTTTTGTCAAATTCGAAAAGATGTGTTGAATTTTCCTGCATGATATAATCAGCTTATACTTTAAAACCGGAGTTGTCAAAAGATGAATAATTATTTCGAACTCAAAATCTCTATTAATCCGGAAATGGAAGATATAATATCAGACATTTTCTTTACTAATTTTGACTGCGAGGGGGTTGTTTTGGAAGAAGAAACCTACAAAGATTTGGAAATGACCTCAACGACAAGGGGCACCCTTAGGGTGTTTTTAACATCTTGTCCTTCAAATATCCAAGAAATTTTGTCTACCGAACGTGAATTAATGAAATCAAGAGGTCTGACTGATGAAGATTTGGGAAGTTGGGAAATAACACTTGATGAAAAAGAAAATCAAGACTGGTCTAAAAAATGGAAAGAAAAATGGACTGTAACTCACGTTACGGATAGAATTACGGTTGTGCCCTCATGGTTAAATTATGAACCGAAAGAGAACGAAATAACAATTATACTTGACCCCGGCTGCGCCTTCGGAACGGGTACACATCAAACAACTCAACTTTGTATGAAAGCGTTGGAAAAATATCTTAAAAAGGGTGATTCGGTTGCGGATATAGGAACCGGTTCTGGAATTCTTGCTATCCTTGCAAAAAAATTGGGCGGAGATAAAGTATACGGCTGTGATATTGACGAAGCAGTTATCGATGTTTGCAAAGAAAATGCGGGGGTAAATGGAGTAGGGGAAGGGATAAATGTATTGTTTGAGCTTAATACGGCGGACAAGATAACAGAAAAGTTTGATTTTGTTTGCGCAAATATTCTCCATTTTGTCCTTGCAGAAATTATGGGTGATTTAAAAAATATTACCAAACCAAACGGGCTGATTTCTCTCAGCGGAATTTTGGACGAGAAAAAAGATATGGTGCTTGAGGCAATCAAAAGAGAAAACTTGAAAATTATAGATACACTTACCCAAGACCAATGGATTTCTTATGTTGTACAAAGGGTTTAAGCAATTAGCGGGATGAAAAACTTTCTGTATCGGATTAAATTCAGGGTATGATTGATTTGAATTGGTATTATACTCTTAGTCACCCGCCCCTTACTCCACCTTCCTGGGTTTTTGCTCCGGCATGGACTATGCTTTATACAATAATTTTTATAGCATTGGTTCTGTTTGCGGTAAAACGTACCGATAAATCCAAACTTTGGGGCTATGTCTTATTTTTTAGTCAGCTTGTCCTAAATTTTATGTGGTCTCCGATTTTTTTCGGGCTGCATAATTTGTTTTTTGCACTCGCAATCATTGTTATGATGGATATTTTGGTATTTCTTAATATCAAAGAATTTTATTCCGTATCAAAAAAAGCTGCTTACTTTTTGATACCGTACTTTTTGTGGCTACTTTTCGCTACATACCTGAATGCAGGTATGCTAATCCTAAACTAATTTGTTAATTCAAAACTTGTGAAATAAATTTGATGGAATCATCTCTGAGTTCTTTGAAAAAATCAACAGTAATTTTGGAAAGCGGTCTTTCATCG
>CAJOOA010000089.1 GCA_905236055.1 Candidatus Gastranaerophilales bacterium
CATATAAGCAAAAAACGTTTAAAAGATGTATATTTCAGTATCAATAATGATTAACGAACAGTTCATTCCATATAGTAATATTTTGACGGAATTTGATTGCGGTCAATTTGATTTATCATATCTTTTACCGCATCTTTAAAACTGTTTCCATAACCCGAAAGTTCGGAAGGAACAACTTCTCTATATGTTGAAGATTGTTTTTCTCTGTTAAATGCACATGCCAGAGAAGCTTTAATATATTTCCATACTCTCTGAGCAGCATTTCCGTCAGGTCTTTCATAAACAGAAAGAGTAACTCCATTAGAAAAAGGCATGTCTGTACCATATATCATTTGAGAAGAAAAAGACTTGTAGTTTTTTGACTTCAGAATTGCTTTTGCAATACTTCCGTCAAAAGCAAAGGTATCTTTGGGCGCAAATCGCTTAAATATCTCTTGTGCCATCTCAGGATTTGCTCTAAAGTCTTTTCCTTTGACAACGTATTTCATTATTGCGCCAAAATTGGTGCTATTGTTGTTGATACCGTTTACCCTCTGTACTTGCATTTTATACTCCTTTTAATATTGAAAATCTTTTTATGATTATTTTAATTTTTCTAATATTTTATTTTTTTCGAATTCATAATCCTGCGCTTTTTTATATGTGGATAAATACTTAACAGCTTTTTTAATTTGACGGATAGTTGATTTAAATGGATTTATATCATTAAAGTTTTTATCACCTGCTTTAATTTGTAAATAATCACAACTGCAAGCCGAGTAGAAAAGTAAATCGGCCGCACTATTAGGTTTGAATTTTTCCACAGAAAGATTTATGTCATGCGGGTTATTCTTTTGTTGTTCTATTAATTCATTAAGTTTTCTTATTGCTCGTTTTGAGAAATTTTCTTTAATATATTCTTTTGCTTTGGCGTTTGCTTTTATTGCACCAAAATTTGTGTTGTTATTGTTGTTAATTGGCTGTACTTGCATGTTACCCTCCTTAAAATTTACTATTTGTATACATCCTAAAACATGTAAAAAAAATTTTTGCTAGTTAATTTCGGCGAGTTTTTCGAGCTTAAGTTTTTGGTCATATTCTACAAGAAGATTAATAAGCTCGTCCAAATCTCCGTCAATAACAGTCCAGACATTAAGATTTTGTCCGATTCTGTGGTCGGTTAAACGTCCTTGCGGGAAATTATACGTTCTTATACGTTCAGACCTGTCCCCTGTGCCGACTTGTGAACGACGAAGGTCAGTTATTTCTTTCATCTGTTTTTGAACTTCCAAATCATAAAGTTTTGAACGCAAAATCTGCATTGCACGTTCTTTGTTCTGCAATTGCGAACGTTCTTCAGTACAGAAAATCATTATTCCAGTCGGCTTGTGGAACAATCTTGCAGCTGTTTCAACCTTGTTTACGTTCTGACCCCCTGCGCCTCCTGAACGTGCTGTTGACATTTCAATATCTTCAGGGCGGATTTCTATTTCAACATCATCAACTTCCGGCATAACTGCAACTGTTGCTGTTGATGTGTGAACTCTACCTTGTGATTCGGTTTCGGGAACACGCTGAACACGATGAACACCTGATTCGTATTTCAATCTTGAATAAACGGCATCACCTTTCATTGAAATAATAATTTCTGAATATCCTCCCGCTTCGCATTCCGTTTTGGAAAGGATTTGAGTCTGCCAGCCCATCTTATCTGCATATTTGAGGTACATTCTTGCTAAATCTCCGGCAAAAATGTTTGCTTCATCTCCCCCTGCGCCGCCTCTGATTTCAAGCATAATATCCTTGTCATCCATCGGGTCTCTTGGAAGAAGGAGTATTTTCATTTTTTCTTCAAATTCAGGCAACTTTGCTTCATTTTCTTCCATTTCCGCTTTTAAAAATGCTTTCATTTCTTCATCTTTTTCTTCATGAATCATTTGTTTGGCGTCTTCAATCGCATCAACGGCCTTTTTCCATTCGTAATAAAGATTCACGGTTTCTTCCATTGATTTTCTCTGTTTTGATAAATCTCTAAACTTATTGTAATCCTGAATTACGGCGGGGTCGGAAAGGGTTTGCCCGAGTTCAATATATTTTTTTTCAATCTGAATGATTTTATCTAACATGTCCTTCATAAATATACACCTCTATAGACGAGTATAGATGAAACAGGTTTTGCCGTAAAGAGTACAAAATTCTTGGTACGAAAAAATTAGGGTTTACAATAATTAACAAAAACTTGTAAAAGCGCTGAAAAAATGTATAATGAAAAAGCGTTAAAAAAGGATGGCATTAAATAGTGGATTCTAAGACCATATCGGTATTCAACAATTTGAAACAACAGGCAATAAGACAAAGGTATAATAAGATTTATGCCCATGAACTTGCACATAAAAACGCAGCAGGCGGGCTTGCGGGGGCTATAGTAATTGAAAAAGATTCGAATGGAATTCCTGTTGGCGGGCATGTTTCAATACAAATGCCGACTTTGGATAAAAATCATCCCGAAAAAACAATCAACAAAGCCAATACGGTTATAAAAGCAGCACTTGCGCCGTCTGATCCGTCAAGTCAGGATTATAAAGTCGCGGCACAGGCAAAAGCTATCAAATTTCAAGCTGAAAACTTACAAAAACAGAACAGGTTGGATTATTATGCGTAACATACTTATTCTTATATACGGAATTTTTGGTCTTAAACTTTGTCCTGTAAGGATAAAAAACTAATATTTACAATTCTTAACATGCAGGCAATTTTTACACAAAAAAATACTTTATATACATGTGTGTAATTAATATAAGGTGTGTAATTATGGTAATGCCAATGTTTCCGATGAGTGGAATGAATTTATACGGTAACGCGTATCAAAATGTAAGGGCAAGATACAGCTGCGGTCATGTTGATTCACCAAACCCTCACCCTGTTATGGCAAGATATCCGGGAGAATATGTTCCTGATATCAGAGTTAACAAACTTGCAAATACTTGGTTTGGCAGATTGTTGCAGAAACTATACAGATAAAATTTTCTGTATTCATGCTATTATATTACTGTTAACAAAACAGGAGCATGAATATGGCTAAAGATTGCAGTTTTGATGTTGTTTCCGAATTCGACAAGCAAGAGCTTGTTAATGCGGTTGATCAGGTTAAGAGAGATTTAACCTCGCGTTTCGATTTGAAAAATTCCAATTCTCAAATAGATTTGGAAGCTGATAAAACCATTACCATTACTACTAATGACGAGATGAAACTGAGAAATATCTACGATATTCTTCAAACAAAATTGGTAAAACGCGGTTTGAGTATAAAAATTCTTGATGCGCAAGCTATTGAAAATGCTCTGGGCGGAAATGTAAGACAGGTGTTCAACTTAAGAAAGGGTCTAACTCAAGAGCTTGCCAAAAAAATAGTCGGAGATATTAAGGATTCAAAGCTTAAAGTCCAAGCTTCAATTCAAGGTGAGCAGGTGAGAGTATCCGGCAAAAGCAAAGACGATTTGCAGGAAGTAATCCAAATGCTCCGCAAAAACGAGGATAAATACGATTATCCGCTCCAATTCACAAACTACAGGTAGGGGTAAATAAGGACCGATTGAATATGCGATTGGTCAATTGTTAACTCCGGTGAGGAAATCACAAATGCAAAACATGGAAAACACAATAGACAGAATACAGGAATTGATGGACGCTGATACGGAACAACAGCTCAAAGAAGAGCTTAATACGTATCACTCAGCCGATCTTGCGGATATTTTTCAACAACTAAATCCGGAAGAACGTTTAGTGTGTTTTACAAAATTGGAGGAAGAAAAAGCAGCAGATGTTATAGAATATTTACCTCCGCAACTACAAGTGGAAATACTTGGTGATATTGATGAAACGCTTGCTTCGAGATTGATTTCAAAACTTCCTCACGATGATGCGGCCGATGTCCTTGGTGAATTGGAAGAAGATGAAACCGAAACCTATTTGGAAAAACTGCCTGAAAAGTTTTCATCTGAAATCAGAGAACTGTTAACATATAACGAAGATACAGCCGGCGGTATTATGAACCCTTTGGTTCTGACTGTTGCCTACAATATGTCCGTTAAAGACGCTATTGATACCATAAGAATTAAAGCAGAAAAAGATAATATGGATTTATACTATGTCTATGCGGTTGACAAACACAGCCATCTTTTGGGCGTTGTATCTTTAAGAACCCTATTAACATCTCCCGTAAATCTGAGTATTGCGGATATTATGTCAAGAGATGTTGTAAAAATACATGTTGACGATTATCAAGACCACATTGCAGACGTATTTATGAAATATCAATTCAATGCTCTGCCGGTTGTCGATTTGTATGACCATTTAAAAGGTATAGTTACTTGGGATGACGTTCAAGACATCGTTGAAGAAGAAACAACGGACGAAATCCTTACATCTTCAGGTATTGTTACGGACATTGGTGATGATGACGATGACGTGCTTACGGGAAGTATAGCACACGCAATTAAAGCACGTACACCTTGGCTTTTAATTACTCTAATCGGTGAGTTTTTGGCTGTATCAATTACAAGTCATTTTGACAAAACATTTACAGCGTTACCTCTAATTGCCGCATTTATGCCTTTGCTTGCCGGTTTGGGCGGTAATATCGGTACACAAAGTATTACGCTTATGGTTCGCGGTATGTCAACAGGGCAAATCACACTTAAATCCGGCTGGCATTATATTTGGAGAGAAACCGTTACGGGGTTAAGCATAGGTTGTATATTCGGTCTGCTTGTTTCTCTTGTTACTTGGGGATGGCAGCACCACGTTGAGCTCGGTTTAATTGTAGGTCTTGCAATGACGCTTAATATGACAATTGCGACAATGATAGGAACCTGTACCCCATTGATTCTTAAAAAATTGAAATTTGATCCTGCCGTTGCATCAGGGCCTGTTATTGCAACAACAATTGACGTCATAGGGCTGGCGGTTTATTTAACTCTTGTAACTTGGTATTTAATTTCAATATAGCTTTTAATAGCTATATTCAGGGATTTTGAATACCATATTGTCAGCACCCTTTTCAACAAATTTCAGGTAATCGTCGAGTGCGGTTTTTTTAGAGTTATTGTAAAAATCTTCGCTTATAAATTTCTTGTGCAAATCTGTTCTTTCGCCCGAATAATTACCCAAAATTCTTGCAAATTCGCTGATTGATTCCAAATTTTCACCGCCGGAATATGCTTTTGTCTTGGCATCAGTACCTGACGGACGGATTTCGACGTATTTGTCGGAAAACTTGAGGTAAGTTCCGTCGCCGACAAACTTAACTGCCGTAAGATTGCTGAAATTGAGCTCTTTGAATGTATCCGAAAGAACATCTTTCACACCGTCAATATCTATTTTGCCTTTGTTAACTCCTATAGCAAGTGAAAGATAGAACAAGTCATTCTTTGTTCTTTGCTTTTCGCCCTCAATTTTTGCCTGTTTAAGTTTGTCTATATCCGGTTCAGACTCGTTGTAATAAGCTATATCTTCTCTAACGTCGAACTTGGCAATAATGTTGTTTTCTTCAAAAATTTCATCCAAATATTCGGAAAGAGTTTTGTTTTCGTGCTCCAATTTTGCAGCAAGGCAAGATGCAACAATTATGGCTTCTGTTGCGCTCTTTTCTCTCATTGCAATTGCTTTTCTGCCCGATAAGGATTCAATCAAATCCTCAGAACCCATAATCATTCCGCCGGATTCTTCACCGCCGAAGATTAATCTCGGCTGAACCCCTAAGTTTATTTCTTCTCCGAATACGTCAAAGATTTTTACTTCGCTTTCGGGATTTTCTCTGAGCTGAAGTTCGACTTTTTTCATAATATTGGCGATTTCTTTAAAGCCAACGGGCACATTTACAACTTTAATATCATTTGCTCCCGCCCATTCATCCCAGCTTAATGCGGAGGCGGTTGTTTTAATCATAAATCTCGGATGATTTTTAAATTTTCCTTGATGTTTAAGCTGTTTAACCCTGTAATCCATAAGCATTAAAAATGCCTGATTTGCGGTATAAACGGTTAAGATTCTTTCATCGCCCAAATGAATATATGAAACACCGAGCTCGTCGAGATTCGGAATATTTCCGACTGCTTCTATCTGGCAAACGGTAAGTCGGTCGTGGTCAGGGTCGGTAATAAGTACAACCGTTCCTAGCGGTAAGAATTTAAGTTTTTCTTCGTAGTGCATCGATTCGATTACGGGGAAGAATTTTTTGCCGTTTGATCTTTTTGCAAGAACTGTTGCATCAACGGAATAGTCATAAAAAACCTTATTCCCCTTTGGGTCTGTCGGGTATTTACCGATTGAGTGGAAGAAAGGATCTTCTTCAATATTATTCCAAAGGTATTTGTTTGAAATTTCAAGTTTTTCGAGCACTCTTGAAAGTGTTCTGTAAGCACAGCCGCCAACCGATTCCACGAAAATTTGTCCGTTCATTTTTTTGACGGAATCCAAACTCTCGGCAACACCGGATTTTAGGTATTCAACATACAAATCCACTCCGTCATTCAGATTTTCCATAATGCTTTCATCAATCAACGGGTTATCTTTTGCTGCGATTTTAATTTCATAAAAGCCGACATTTTCAACAATATCAAAGATTTCCTGAATCTTGTTTACAAATTCAAGAGATTCTTCAGGCAAATATTGACTTCCTTGCGAATTCAAATCTTTTGTAGCTGTTTTAACGGAAATCCCGTGGCTCGAAGTTATGTATTCACCGCCCACAAGGTCAAGTTTGAAGCACAAGAATGATGCGAGCCAAATCGGAATAGTTTTTCTTCCTTGCGGAACGAGGGTTTTTATTCCTTGTGCCGCTTGGATTCTTGCAATTGCATCAAGGTATAAATCAGAGTTGTATCTTACTTCCGAGCCGGCAAGTTTGCGGATTTCACTTCCTCTGTATTTACCCCCCGCAACAAGTGCTTTGGCGAGAGTTGCCAAAACTATTCCTACAAGATTAATCGGGAATCTCGTATCTTGGGGGAAAAGAATGTTTTGCGGGCCTCTGATTCCGGCTGTCGAAACCTTTGCTTCCTTTGAATAATTAGCAAACCATTCCAAAAGCCCCAAGCCCTCTGGATTAGTTTCGCTGTGGGGATAAAGGTGCGCACGTTTTAATGTAAACGTAAATTCACCATCGTTATCAAAATTAAGTAAATCCAAATTTTTTACGTAATCTGGGGTTTTTTCGTAAACGTTTTTAAAAAGTTCTTTTTCCAGTTCGCAGCTCGGCTCTCTTTTGGGCATATATAAATCTCCTTTATTTCTACTATTATAGCACAAGTTGAGGTTTTTGGATTAAAAAAGTTTTAAATCCTTACTAAATCCGTATTTTTAAGAAATCTTTCTCTCTCTCTCTCCATATACTAAGAATCTCTCCCCTTATTTACTCTCTCTCCTCTCTTAAGAATCTCTTCTCTCTCTCTTATGAGAGAGAGACATTATCATTATCATTATCATTCTCATTTTCATTTACATTATCATTTAGGCTTTTTTTGGTTTTCAAAAAAACCGTTGGGTTTTTTGGGTTTTTTGAAAAAGGGTTGGGTTTTTTTGGTTTTCAAAAAAACCATTTGGTTTTTAGTTTTTTAAACAGACATCCTGGTTTTATCAAGCCCCTCTTCCCTATTTATTTTCTCTCTCATAAGAGAGAGACATTATCATTTTCATTATCATTATCAGCTTGATTTGCTTGAAGAAATTAAGCAAAAATAGCATTTGCTTAATTTGCTTGAAAGCTTAAAGCAAAAGTAGCATTTGCTTGGTTTGCTTAATCCCTTACTTTACTATTCACATATTTCTTTACGGCTGATACAATATTTTTATGGACAACATTTTGGAAATAAAAAATTTAGACCTTTTTTTCCGTTCTGATGACAATGAATATCAGGCGCTTTATGATGTAAGTTTATCTTTTGAAAGAGGTAAATTGCATTCAATTGTCGGTGAATCCGGCTGCGGGAAAACGATGACAATGATGTCAGTTTTGCGCTTACTCCCTAAAACTGCTTTTATAAAAAACGGTGAAATATTTTTTAACGGTGAAAATCTTTTGGAATACAAAGAATCTCAGATGCGTGATATAAGAGGGAATAAAATTGCTCTCATCCCGCAAGATCCGATGACATCTTTGAATCCTTTATATACAGTAGGAAACCAGCTAATCGAAGCTATACAAGCACACAGAAAAGTTTCAAATCATCAAGCAATGCGGAAAGCCAAAGAGGTTATGGATTTGGTTAAAATTCCGGATGCGGATAACAGGTTAAAAATGTATCCGCACGAATTTTCCGGCGGGATGAAACAACGCATCATAATAGGTATGGCGCTTGCCTGCAATGCGGAACTAATCATAGCAGATGAACCAACAACCGCATTGGATGTTACGATTCAAAAACAAATAATGGATTTACTTGCGGAAATTCAAAAGGAATCCAAAACGACCGTAATCCTTATATCACACGATTTGGCGCTTGTAAGCAACTACGCGGATACCGTAACTGTTATGTATTCAGGGAGAATAGTTGAGCATGCGCAGACGAATGAATTTTTAAAACGGACAAGGCATCCTTATTCAGTTGCACTTTTAAACTCTCTCCCCGGAGAAAATTCAAAAACAAAACTTAAAACTATAACCGGCGCGCCTCCGAATATTCAGGAAAATATTTCCGGATGCAAGTTCCATCCGCGCTGCAATTTGGCTGAATCAGGTGTTTGCGACGTTGAAATCCCCGATTTGGAAGAAAAAGCTGAGAGACATTTTATTGCATGTTTTAAAGTTTGAACAAATATGATAAAATAGACCTTATGAGAGAAGTTATAATATCACCATCAATTTTGTCGGCTGATTTTATGAAATTGGAAGATGAAATAAATTCCGTAAAAAGAGCCGGAGTTGAGTGGATTCATATCGATGTTATGGACGGGCATTTTGTTCCGAATATAACAATCGGAGTGCCCGTGGTAAAATCTATTCGTAAAAAAACGGATATGTTTTTGGACACTCATTTGATGATAGAAAACCCCGAAAAATATATAGAACCGTTTGCAAAAGCCGGTGCGGATTTGATAACGTTCCATATTGAGGCATGTAAAGACGAAGGACATGTTCTGGAAGTAATAAGATTGATTAAATCTTTTAACAAAAAAGCCGGCATTTCAGTTAAGCCAAACACTAACATTAAAGAAGTTTTTCCATATCTGAAAGATTTAGATTTGGTATTAATAATGACTGTTGAGCCGGGGTTTGGCGGGCAAGAATTTATTCACGAATGTGCTATGAAAATACCTGTTTTGAGAGAAAATTCGGATGAAAAATTGATTATACAGGTCGACGGTGGTATAAATAATGTAACGGCAAAAATATGTACATCTTTGGGAGCGGGTTCTCTCGTTGCCGGAAGTTATATTTATAACAGTGAAAATATTGAAAAGGCCGTGGAAAATTTAAGAAAATAGAGGCAGGTTGAAAATATGGAAACAATTAATGCGGATTTACTAAAGTATTTAAACAAATTGGTTAATACTATTGAAACACAGGCTTCTTTTAGCTTGGGTAATAAAAAAATGGTTAATAAAACAAGAATAGATGATATTTTGTGCTGCATTGATGTAAATTTCCCTAGTATTTTGAAACGTTTTCAGCAAGAGTATGGTAGAGACGGGCATGTAAAAAGTTTCACTTTGTATGAACAGCTCATTGCCAACATAAAAATTAAGCCATTATTTGGTAAAGATAGCTATATGGTTAACTATGATAAGGTTGTTAATATTATACCAATGTTGAAACAGAGTATTGAAAACGATATTCATTACATAGAAAGAACATACTCAAATTTAACTCATCAGGAATAACAGAATTTATTATTTGCATTGACTTTTCCTAATTATTTATTGTACAATCTTGTTAGCTATCATTAGGAATAAACGGAGTATAAAATGAGTTCGCAGCAAGATGTTATATATGGTTTAATGAATGAATTAGAAGAGGCGTTAGACAAGGGTTTCCCACTTCTAAGCAATTTGGCAATAGTAAAAAAAGATACAGTTGTTAATATTTTAGACAAATTATATGCTGCTCTCCCTGATGAAGTTAAGGAAGCACGGGCTCTTTTAAGAAGAAAAGACGAACTCCAATATGAAGCACAACAGAGAGCAGAAAAAACTATAGCTGATGCACAAGCCGAGGCAAACAGATTGCTTAGTGAATCCGATTTATTGAGAGCGGTACAAAGAGAGGCCGAAAAGATTAAAGAGCAAGTTATTAATGATTGCGAAGATATTAAATACAAAGCACTGGAAGAAGCAAATTCAGTCAGAACACAAGCTTTTGACGAAGCTATGAGAATGAAAGACAGCGCTTCCGTTTACGCTGAACAAATTCTTACCGGCTTGGAACAAAATATTAACCAACTACATGAAATAGTGAAAGATAACCAAATTCAGCTTGAAAGAAAACGTTCTGAAGTTGAAAATTCTTCAGGTAGTTATGCTAATCAGCAGTCAGATTTTGCACAAAATTTTAAGATTTAATTAGTTTTGCGAATTAAGACATTGCGGCTTGCCCAAGTTGAAGCAACGCTTGTACTGTTTCATCGTAGCCGGTTTTTTCTTTTACGGACTGCTTCAAAAAGTTATCGATATCTCCCATCATGGAGATGGCTTTGTCGCAAATCGGATCAGAGCCGGTAACATATGCACCGATATTAATTAAATCTTCATTTTTTGCATGCACCGCAAGTAAATTTCTTAAAATCCCCGCAGCATCTCGATGTTCTGCAGATGTAACATCCCCCATAACACGGCTTAAGGATTGCAAAACATCTATAGCGGGATAGTGATTTTTATGAGCCAATGCCCTTGATAAAACGATATGGCCATCTAAAATACTTCTTGCCGTATCGGAAATTGGTTCGTTGAAATCATCACCTTCGACAAGAACCGTGTAAAGTGCGGTTATTGTACCACGTTCATTAGTTCCTGCTCTTTCCATTAATTTAGGAAGCATTGCAAAAACGGAAGGGGTATAGCCCCTCGTTGCCGGCGGCTCGCCTAGTGCAAGTCCGACTTCTCTTTGAGCCATTGCAATACGTGTTACGGAGTCAAGCATGAAAAGAACGTCCATCCCCTTATCTCTAAAATATTCTGCAATAGTGGTTGCGACAGACGCTGCTTTTATTTTTACAAGGGAAGGTTGTTCAGAAGTGGCGGCAATAACTATTGAACGCTTCATGCCTTCTGTACCCAAAATTTCTTCTATAAATTCCTTGACCTCACGGCCACGTTCTCCGACTAAAGCGATGACATTCAGGTCTGCGGATGTATTTTTTGCCATCATTCCCAACGCCGTGCTCTTTCCGACGCCTGAGCCGGCAAAAATCCCCATCCTTTGACCTTTACCGACTGTTGCAAATCCGTCAACAGCCCGAATCCCCAATGACAGGGGTTGTGTAATTCTTTTTCTTTTTAACGGGTTGATTGCATCCGCTCTTGTTGATTTGTATTCAGAAAAACGAATTTCACCCAGGGTGTCAATCGGCTTTCCAAGACCATCCAGCACGCGACCTATAAGTTGGTTCCCTACGCCGATTTTCATTGCGCCTCCGGTATTGATAACCTTTGCTCCGGGGTGAATTCCGTCAGGTGATGCAAGCGGCATAAGTAAAATTCTGTCTTTTTTAAAGCCGACAACTTCTGCCATTGTCGGTTTATCGTTGTAATCGTTGTATATATAACACAAATCGCCTATTGAAGATTTTGGACCATCCGCCTCTATGGTTAACCCGATAATTTCGGTAATTTTACCGATTTGTTTTATTGTGTCGGCCTGTTCAATTATATCAAGATATTTATCTTTATTCCAGCTCATCGTCAGCACCCATAAGCATATTGCGGGTAATTTCCGCTATTCTGGTTGATACTCTTGAATCAAGACGGGTGGTTAATGTTTCCACAATTACACCGTCCGGTGAAACGGAATTATCTTCTATAATTTTTATTGATTCAAGTTGAGGAATTTCTCTTCTGAAATCCTCTGTCATAGAACTTATATTTTCCACAAGTTTCGGATTAACTATTATTGTTATTGTTTCTTTGTCATTAAGTTCTTGAATAGCATCTAGTGTTATATTATACAAGACGTCATTGTCAAATTTTGCATGGCAAACTTTATTTGCTATTGCGGATACCAATTCTACTATATCAAGAGTAGCGGAATCAAGAATATTTTTTTTGATATCAAAAGAAGAGGATGCCAATGTTTCAAGAGATTTTAAGGCCGCTTTTGCATCTTGTTTAAATTTTTCATTACCTTCCATTACCCCTTGTTGGAAACCTTCATCAAAAGCTTGCTGTTTTACGGAATCATAATCTGACTGTGCTCTTTTTCTCGATTCTTCTATAATTCTTTCAGCTTCTGTATTTGCCGTACTTACAATAACTTGTGATTTGTTTTCTGCGCCGTCAATGATTTGCTGAGCCATTGCATCGGTTTCTTCAATTATTTTTTTAACCTTTGCTTGTTGGCGGGTAACATTAGACTGCTCAATAGGCAGAACATAATTGTTTCCTATTTGAAATTCATTGCTTTTTATTCTGTTACTCAATTAATTC
Organism: Candidatus Gastranaerophilales bacterium; assembly: GCA_905236055.1. Taxonomy (GTDB): domain Bacteria; phylum Cyanobacteriota; class Vampirovibrionia; order Gastranaerophilales; family Gastranaerophilaceae; genus CAG-196. The sequence goes on from CAJOOA010000089.1 coordinate 12,616, forward strand.
ATCCTCAATACTTGCACGGGTAATAGTAATTTCACCGGTTGCTTCAAGCATTCTGATAGCATTAACGATGCTTGTTTGAGCATCTTGAACTTCTTTTGCGCGGACAGGACCCAGGTATTCCATATCATCTTTAAGCATTTGTTGAGCTCTTTCAGACATATTCTTAAAGATTTTTTCTTTAATTTCATCTTTAGTACCTTTAAGGGCAAGGGCAAGAACTTTTGTTTCAACTTCTCTGAGAAGTCTCTGAACGCTTCTGTCGTCGAGGATGATAATATCTTCAAATACAAACATGAGATCTCGAACTTCTTGAGCCATTTTTTGGTTTTCGATATCAAGCCATTCCATAATATTCTTTTCTGTACCTCTGTCACAGCAGTTAAGAATATTCGCAAGTGCTTCAACGCCGCCTGCGGTTGAAAAGTCTTGTACAAGCAGAGATGAAAATTTCTTTTGTACAATATCCTCAATTGTAGTAAGAATTTCAGGGTTTGTAGGTGTCATATCGGCAATTCGCATTGAAACAATGGCCTGAACATCAGGTGGCAAAAATGACATAACCTGTGCGGCAAGCTCCGGCCTTAGATAAGCCAAAATAAGTGCCAAAAGTTGAGGGTTTTCTGATGCGAATGTGTTGGCAAGCTGTGAAGGATCCGCTTCATTTAAAAAATAAAACGGGTTTGTGTTAACCATTGAGTTAACTCTTTCCAACATTTGTGCAGCTTCGGCTTCGCCGTATGCTTGCGCCAAAAGTTGTTTTGCGTAAGAAGTACCACCTTGCGTTATATAATTTTTTGCCTGAAATACGGTTTTAAATTCGTTTAAAACTTCACCCATTTCTTCATCGGACACTTTACCAAGATTAGCGATGTCCAATGTAATTTGTTCAAGCAAATCTTCGTCTTTTATATTTTTGAGAATTTCGGAAGAAGTAGCAGGTCCAAGAGCAATCAAAAGAGCTGCAACCTTTTGGCTCGGACGCTTAAAGGTCTTTTTCTCTTCCTCTTTCTGTTTTTTAATTTCTTCTATACCCATTGTATTGTGGTGAATGGTGAATAGTGAATGGTGAATAGTCTTTTATAATAATTACTTAGTCACTCTATCACTTGATCACTTTATCACTTCCCCCTCCTATTCTCTAATGTATGACGTTAAAAGTTTTGCCGCATCTTCAGGTGACGACATAATTGCTTCATTGATTTCTGTTATATTCTGCTCCTTTTGAGATGCGATTTCTTTTTTGTTAAATTCTATCCTTGGAGAAACTTCAGACATTTCTTCTTCTTCCGAAACCTTAGTTGTTATTTCTTCAGGAACATGTTTATCTACTTTTATTACAGGCATTCTGGAGATAAAGCCCTTGATAACTATCAAAGCAAAGACTCCCAAAACCAATATAACCAGGAATGGAAGAACCGAAGTTATGACAATATCCAAGAGTTGTTCCTGTTGATATTGTTTTGTAACTTCATCGCGTAATTTTCTGTCAGTTGCTAAGCCCTCAAATTGTAAACCGGATACGGAAATTACATCACCTCTTGAATAATCTACTCCGGCAGCTGACAATATAAGATTTTTGAGCTCTTCTTTTTCAGAATCAGTTAATATTTTGTTAACTGCAACTGCGATAGACATTCTTTTAACTGTTCCGGGAGCATAAATAACCTGTTTAACCTCTTTTGTAATGTTATAATTTATTGCTGATTTTTGTTTTGAATAATTTAAGTTTCTTTGGTTTACAGCAGTTGAATTTGGCACTAAATTCGGATTTTCGTAGGTTTCTACTTCTGTTTGAGAACTTACTACCACACCTTGATTTTTACCATCCTCTACCGGGAGGTAGCTTTCTATTGTTGATTTTGCTGAATTGAAGTCTATATCTGCATTAACCTGAACGGAAACGTTGCCTTTTCCTACTATTTTTTCAAGCACATCAGTAACTTTTTTTGCGGTTTGTCTTTCCAAATTAGTTTTAAAACTTTCCATATCTGTTGAATTTTTTGAAGTTTCATCGGAAAGTACATTACCGTTTTGATCTGTAATAAATACTTGTTCAGGTGTCATGCGTGGAACGGAATACGCAACCAAATTTTTAACAGCTTTCACTTGAGAACTTTTTAATTTATATCCGGGTTCTAAAACCAGCATGACTGAAGCACTTGGTTTTTCATCAGTATCTTCAAAAATTGAGCGTTCCGGTTCAGCGAGCTGCACTTTTGCATATCTTATGCCTTGAATTTTTTCTATTGCTCTTGTAATTTCACCTTGGAAAATTCTTTGTTTTGTAAGCTTATTTTTAAAATCGGTTGAACCAAGTTGCATATCATCCAATAACTCAAAGCCAGCATCTTCATTTTTGATAAGACTGTTTTCTGCAACGAAAACTCTCATATCATCACGTATATTAGATGGAACGAGAATCGATCTTCTGTCTTCAGAAATCTTGTACTGATACCCGTTCTTTTTCATATTTTCAACTATTGTTAAGGCATTTACTTCGTTCAAATCTGAATATAAGACAACCCAATCCGGTTCCATCGCTTTGGATAAGAAAAACGTTGCAGCAATTATCGTAACCACAATTAATGCAAGCATTCCCAGCTTTTGTCCGTCGTCCAAGCCGTTCCAGAGTTTCTTTACATCGTTTGACAGCAGTGCAAAATAATTATTTTCCATGGTCTCCCCGTATAATCGTCCAATATAAATAATATCCTATATGATTAAAAGTTTCAAATTGTAAAATTTCTTTACAGAACGAAGGGGTAAATGTAAAGCGGGAAGTGGTAAAATGAAAATTCGGAGTCGGAAGTTGGCTTCAGAAAGCGAAAAACCGGAAATACAAGTATTAGCTAATATTTGTTAACTTTTATAAAGTTTTAGAAAAACATGTAGCAAAAATATTTTTTAGGAGTTTTGTAACGGGTATGAGTTTTAAGCAATCATTAGAAAAAACACTTATAAAGTTTGGGAAAAATAACAGTCCGACGGTTATTGCAATGGGAATCGCAATAGCCAAGGGTATTTTTCGTCCTACATTTACTATGATGGATAAAAGTGAGAGTTACGAAACCAAACGATATACAGCACTTAGAGAGGGATTAACCGAACTGATAGCAATTCCTGCATATTATTTTAGTGGTGTATTGAGTAAACATGCCGCAAAAAAACTCGCAGTACCTAAAAATTTTATGTCCAAATCAATGCGTAAAAAGTATACGGCAGGCGATAAATCAGAAAAAGTTTTAAATGCCTATAAGCATGCGGAAGAACTTGCAAAAATAAATTTACCTAAAATTACTTCTAATGCTTCCTTTGTAGGTGTATGTTTGTGTGCATTACTTGTTATTCCTTTTTTATGTTCGGTTGCAATCAAACCGATTATGAAAAAAATACAAAAAAACGGAGAAGAAAAAAAGGAAAAAATTACAAAAATTGAGGTAAAACAGTTGAAGAATCCGGTAAAGCAGAATGCGTTTAATGGTATATATGTGAACAACAGCAGCGGAATGAAAGTGGGTGGAGTATGATAGATAGAATAGCAGGCGCACTTTCAAATTCATCATTATTAAATTTGACTCAAAATACTACTGTAAGTGTCGGAGTTGAAACTACTCTGAAATCAATAGGCCGTCCCGGGTTTATACTTATTGACAAGGACATAGATTTAGAAACAAAGAAATATGCCGCAACAAAAGAGTTTTTCTATCAGGCAACTTGCCTTGCTGTTTATATGGCATTAATTCCTCCGATATTTAAATCAGGTTCATTTAAGTTAGGCAAAAAAATATTTGGCAAAGAACATCCGGAGTTTAGCAAATTTAAGGGTATGAAGGAATATCTTGAATATCACAGATATGCCAAAAAACCTTTAAATGACAGAAAGGCATCACTTAAAAAGATAAAATCAACCGAAAAATTTAAGCATGACGGGTTAAGAGAGGCCCTATTGAATGAAGAAAATCCGAATACCTACGATTTAATCAAGGGTTGCATAGAAGTCGGTTCTTTTATAGGTTCAATTTTGGGTTTGGCAATTCTTGCGCCGCAAATCAGCCATCACTTAATACATCCTATTATGAGAGGGTTAGGGCTAGAGAAAAAAGAAGATAAAAAGATAGCTAAAAACTAAAAGATAAAACCGGAGTAAAGTTTATTCAAATACTTTAAGAGCCCTTTTTAAAATGCCGTTCATATAAGCAATTGCCATGCCGTAGTTTACTATTGGTACATTATTTGCTGCTGCACGATTTTGGCGCGTGGTCATTTCTGCTTCGTTTATCATACAGCCGCCGCAATGTATTATGAGTTTATATTTGCTCAAAGTCTGCGGGAATTCACCACCCTGAGTGAATTCAAAATTTATGTTTTTTCCCGTATAATCTTTAATCCATTTTGGGAATTTAACCGTTCCTATGTCATTACATTGCCTGTGATGAGTACATGCCTCACTGATTAGAACTGTATCACCATCTTTAAGTTTTGATATTATTTCTGCGCTTTCTACGAGTGATTCCAATTTACCCCTGTAGTTCGCCATAAGTATTGAAAACGATGTGAGGAGTATATTTTCCGGCACAATGTCTTTTACTTTATTAAAAACCTGCGAATCTGTAATAACAAAACTTGGTGTAACTTTTGTCAAGGTTTTTTCTAATTCTTCCGGCTGTACACAAAGTGTAACGGCATGTGCATCAAGACACTCCCTCAAAACATTTTGCTGAGGAAGTATAATCCTGCCTTTGGGCGCGGATTCATCAATTGGTATTACTAAAATTACAACATCTCCGACGTGCAATCTATCCCGAATTATATATTTTTCTGTCTTATTTTCGTTTGCAATTTTACCGAGGAGTTCTTTTAATTCATTTATCCCATCGCCAGTTACAGTGCTTGTGTACAATGAATTTTCGATTTCTTCTTTAATCAAATCCGATTTGTTATAAACAATAACATGCGGCAATTTTCTTTCTTCAAAAAGCTTAATCAATTCTTTGTCATAATCATTCAACCCGACTGTTGAATCAATAACAAGAACTGCAATATCTGTTTGGCCAAGGATTTCCTTCGTTTTTACTACGCGTAAATCTCCGAGTTCCCCGGAATCATCTAACCCAGGGGTGTCAATAATCACAACGGGACCAAGAGGCAAAATTTCCATAGCTTTTTTGACCGGATCGGTTGTCGTACCTTTGATATCGGAAACTATGGATAATTGTTGATTCGTAATAGCATTCACCAAACTCGATTTACCCGCATTTCTGCAACCGAAAAATGCTATATGTAATCTTTCAGATGAAGTTGTTGTATTTAGTGACATATTATACTTTCGCTTCCTCTTCTGCTTTTTGAAGTTGTGCTCTGTATTTATCCATACGTTTTGACATTCTTTTTATAAATCCAAATGTCGATTCAAAAATTGGTATTTGTTTATAATATTCCTTAAAATTTACTATAAAGTATGGACATTGAATCCTTGCTTCAAGCCGCTTTTTGCTTTTTGATGCATAGATAAAGCAAAATACTTTATCATTTACCTGACTATAAAAGATATCTTTTAGTTCTTGAAACTGTTTGGCATTACATTTTTTTTCAATAATATGTTGCGCATTTCTGTCAAGCACACCCATTCCGCCTTGAAATGTCGGTTTGTATTGTGAATTTGAGATTGGATTTACTATCATATTCAGTATTATATCTCCAAAAATCAGAATCTAAAATCTCTTTGCCCGTTTGCAATTTCTTTTAAATTATTTTTCAAAATTTCACGAACCTTTTCATTGGGCACATTGTTGATTTCTTTTTCAATAAGTTTTTCACCAATTGCTTTTGTTTCTTTTGTTGCGTAATCTTCCAAAAACTCTTTCAAAGTAATCAAGGCGTTCGGATGACAGCAATTTTGTATTTGGCCTGTTTTACACAAGGACATAAATCTGTCACCGGTTCGTCCTTCTCTATAACATGCCGTACAGAAAGAAGGTATATGTCCTTGTTCCATAAGCCATTTAACTACTTCGTCCAAGGTTCTTTGGTCGGAAACATCAAACTGTTCTGTATCTTTAGGGCGTTCTTTTTCTGTATAACCGCCGACAGAAGTTCTTGATGCGCCTGATACCTGAGAAACTCCTAATTTAAGAAGTTTTTCTCTGACTTCTTCGGTTTCTCTCGTTGAAATAATTATTCCCGTATATGGAACAGCAATACGAGTCAGGGCAACGATTTTGGCAAAAGTTTCGTCATCAATTCCGTTATCGAAGGCCGTTGGGTCAATATCATCCGCTTTTTTAACCCTAGGAACGGAAATCGTATGCGGGCCGACGCCGTGAACTGCTTCCAAGTGTTCTGCATGCATTAAAAGCGCCGCAAATTCGTACTTATATCTTTCTAAGCCGAACAAAACGCCCAATCCGACATCATCAATTCCGCCTTCCATCGCTCTGTCCATTGCCTCGGTATGGTATGCGTAATTATGTTTAGGTCCTGTCGGGTGCAAATTTTCATAGGATTCTTTGTGATAAGTTTCTTGGAACAGAATATATGTACCGATTCCTGCCTCTTTCAGTTTGCGGTAATTTTCAACTGTTGTTGCAGCAATATTAACATTAACTCTCCTAATGGCACCGTTTTTGTGTTTAATTGAATAAATAGTTTTTATACATTCCAAAATATATTCAATCGGGTTGTTAACCGGATCTTCTCCGGATTCTATCGCCAAACGCTTGTGTCCCATATCCTGAAGCGCAATGACTTCTGCTTTAACTTCTTCTTGTGTAAGTTTTTTACGTGGAATATGCGTATTTTTTGCGTGATAAGGGCAATAGACGCAGCCGTTTACGCAGTAGTTTGATAAATATAGTGGCGCAAAAATAACGATTCTGTCGCCATAAAACGCTTCTTTAATTTCTTCTGCAAGTTTGTAAATTTTTTCAAGAACTGTTTTGTCGTCAGATGCAAGAAGAACTGATGCTTCTTCGTGGCTTAAGCCGGCGCAATGAACCTGCTTGCCTTCACGTACAGGACGTGCTTTGTCTAAAATCTTATCAATTAATTCCAAATTATTCTTGTTTTTTTCAGCATAATCAAGAGTTCTTAAAACTTCTTCGTGATCTATAAATTCTTCCGCTTTTAGTGATTTTTTATTGTACATTTTTTCCCTTCCTTGTCACCCTGAACTTGTTCCAGGGTCTATCCAACATGAGATGCTGAAACAAGTTCAGCATGACAGATAAAATTACACATTTGAATAAACTGTCTTAGCGTTAACGTGTTCTAATCTGCCGATTTTTCCGGTAAGTGCGTTAATTGTATCAACCGGCGCATCAAGAACCACACTTATTATCCTTATATTTTTTTGTTTATAAGGTATTCCGAATCTTCCGATTATGTATTGCGAATATTCGGTTAAAAGATTCTGAATATCGCATATTACGGCATCGTTCTCAACGATTATACTTACTATTGCTACACGTGTTTCCATGGTTTCTCCTTTTACTATCCTTCGCATTTGCTCTCTTTCGTTGGGCGATGGTTAAAGTTAAAATAAAATGTCGTGCCTAAATAAGACACGACATTATAAAGTATCGATATCTTTCCCCTAAGGTTTGGAATTTTTATCAAAAAATTCATTCACTCCCTTGTGGGTCAGGCACACAAATATTATCAAATAAATCCATGACGCTGTCAACCGACACCAAGGCAATGTGTACAAAAAGATTAAAATCCTACAATCCCATCTGAGTTAATTCTGTATAAGCATTCAGGATTCTGTTCCTCACCTGAATTGCCATTTGCATACTAAGTTCGGCTTTTTCTGCGGCAATCATTGCATCGTGTACACTTGTCGGTCCGCCCATTGCTAAATCTTCCTGCATTCTGTCTGCTTCCAATCTGGCTTTGTTTACGGAATCCAGCCCTGCCATTATGCTTGTACCCATTTTATCCATGTAATTATCTGTACCGTATAAGTCGTTTTTATCTTTAAGCGGTACCGATTTTGATGCAGTTTCAAGTGCTTTTGCAAATTCAGTTGTCTCTGTTTCAACTTCAAAAGCGGCACGACCTTGTAAGAAATGGTTGTAATCTCTTATTGCGTTTAAATTAAATTCCTGATTAAAACTTTGTATGTTTGTTGAAAAATCCATATTTACCCCTAAAAACAGCTATTAAATATTCATCGCACTTTGCATCATCGTCTTGGTGTTCTCCGCAACTGTTGCGTTTGCTTCATACGCACGTGATGCGGCAATCATATCTACCATTTCTTCCACTACGTTGATATTCGGTAAATCAACATAACCCTCTTCGTCAGCATCCGGATGAGATGGGTCATAAACCGTCTTGATTCCGTCTTCACGTTCATAAATCTGCTCTACCTGAACCCCGCCTGTTACATACCCTTGATTAAGCGCATAATTCGCATTAATAATCATTCTTCCGGTCAAAGGATCAAATTGAGGGTCAGGCGCATTGCTTGAAAAATTTGACGGTCCCCTGTTTAAACTGTCTTCATAAATAGTTCTGAAAGATACGTCTTTTTTCGCATAAACACCTTTTGAACCGTCCGGTTTTCTTGTCGTATGAATATTCGCAATATTGCTTGCAATTGTATCCATCTTTACTCTCTGAGCCGTCATACCGGAACCTGCTATGTCAAAAATATTAAAACTCATATTTTATATCCTTATGTCGGAGCGCATTGGCACTCGTTATTCACTTATATTGTTCTTACTTGCGCTCCTCTGCTGAC
>CAJOOA010000090.1 GCA_905236055.1 Candidatus Gastranaerophilales bacterium
GAAGGCGATTACAGAAATAAAATCGAGGATTTGCAGAAAATATTTGTTATAAATACAAATGGGCAGCCTGTTCCCATTATGACAATGATTACGCCAAAACAAACAGTCGGTGCGGTTTCTATCACAAGATTTAACCAGTTCAGAGCGGCACAAATTCAGGGTTCTCCGGCTAACGGTAAATCTTCCGGTGCTGCAATGAAAGCAATGCAGAATTTATCTAAGAAACTGTTACCGAGAGACTACACTTTTGCTTGGTCAGGAACATCTTTGCAGGAAAAGGAATCTTCCGGACAGACAGGACTTGTCGTAGGTTTTGCTTTGTTATTTGTATATCTGTTCTTGGTTGCACTTTATGAAAGCTGGATGATACCTGTTGCGGTACTTTTGATTTCACCTGTTGCAATTGTCGGTGCGTTGATATTCCAATTAATGATGGGGCAAGCGCTGGATTTGTATTCACAGGTTGGTTTGATTACCTTAATTGGTCTTGCGGCTAAACAGTCTATCTTAATCGTTGAGTTCGCAAAGGAAGAACATGAGGCACACGGCTTAACCATTCAGGATGCTGCAGTTAAAGCTGCACTTTTAAGATTCAGAGCAATTATGATGACTGAAGCAGCGTTTATTTTAGGTATTTTACCTTTGTTATTTGCTTCAGGTGCCGGTGCAAACAGCAGAATTTCTGTTGGTTCAACAGTAATCGGCGGTATGATAGTTGCAGCGACCATCGGTACTGTTTTAACGCCTGCTTTTTATGTAGTAATTCAAGATATAGTTGATAAGTATTTTAATAATAAGAAAGATAACGAGTATGAAATGTAAGAAAAAACAACTTATAAGTTTAATAATATTGTCTTGTTTTATGTTAACTTCAGTTGACTCTGCTCAGGCATTTTTATTCAGAAAAAATAAAAATAATACACAGGCAGTAAGTATTACTAAATCGAAGCCGGTTAAACATAAAAAGGATGAAACTGAACAGCCGCCATATACAAATGAAACTCATTCCGTTTTTACTCTTAATGATTGTATAGAAAATGCTATTAAGTATAATCCGTCAATCCAGGCATCAATATATAATGAAGATGTATACAAATCAAGAGTAGGTCAGGCGTGGGCAAACTATTTCCCCATAATCAGTGCAGGTTTAGATGCTTCAAGAAGCGGTAATAAATATACAGGCGGTAGCCCCTATGGAGGGCCATTGAAGCAGTATGTAACAATGGGTTACGTTCCAACTGTTTCTGCTGACATGATGCTGTTTGATTTTGGTAAAACTAAAGCAACTGCAGATATGGCAAAAAGATTATATGAAGCTACAAAAGAAGATACAAAAGAAAATATTAATATATTAGTTTATAACATTAAATCTACTTATTATAACATTCTGTTTGCACAAGCTCAAGTTAAAGTATATGAAGATACCGTTGCGGATTATGAGCTTCAATTAAATCAAGCATGGGGTTTCTATCGCTACGGGAAAAAACCAAAACTTGATGTTGTTACTGCAGAATATAATTTAGGAAAAGCCAATCTTAATTTGGTTAAAGCTAAGAATATTTTAGGTGTTGCAAAAGTTCAGTTATCTAAAATAATGGGTATGCCGGAATATACAAACTATGAACTTTCAGACCAATTAACTCTTAATTTATTTGACATAACTGAAGAGGACGCTATAAAAACAGCATTGGATGTAAGACCGGAGCTTATTGCCGCAAAGAAAAGCGCAGATGCCGCTAAAATGAATTTGCGAGCAGCAAGAAGAGAGTATACGCCAAACTTGGGAATATATGGAAGTTATGTTAACGGTATAGGTAATGATTATGATATTAGTTCAGGCAAAATTGGTTTAGGACTAACATATAACTCATTAAATATATTAAAAGTTAAAAAGCAGGTTGATGAAGCAAAAGCTGAATACAAAAAAGCTAACGCACAATACGAAGATGTTAAACATGAAGTTTATTTTAATGTTAAAAAGAATTATATGGATTTAGAAACAGATAGAGAAGCCATTATTATTGCTAAACTTGCTTTAGACCAGGCAAAAGAACAATACAGACAAGTAACAGGAAGATATAAGGCCGGCGTCGGTGATGCTATTGAACTAAAAGATGGTGAAAATACCTATTTAAGTGCCCGTTTGGATTTCTATAATGCAATGCTTAATTACAATACTACTGCCGCAAGTTTAGAACGTGAAATAGGATTACCTTTAAAACTTAAAAATGAAACTGTTTTAGATATTACACAAGAAGATTTATAAGGAATGTACATATTGACGAAAAAGATTTTTAAAATAGCTTTTGGCGTTTTATTACTACTCATAATTGGTTTATATCTATGCGTAGTATGCGTATTGCCGTCAATAGTTAACAGTAGAACAACAATAAACAAACTACAGTCTTTAATTTTTAATAAAACTGGTATTGAAACGAAAATTGTTGCTTTAAATTTAAAAATATCTCCAAAACTTAACGTTGTTTTAAATGTTGATAGCATTGATGCAAAAAACAAGAACGTTACTGTTGCAGACATTAAAAATCTTTCTCTAAGCTATAAGTTATTACAAAAACATTTGGCATCAGTCAGCGCAGATAATATATTTATTGACGGAAACACTTTAAGACAATTCAAAAGGGGTAAACACAAGAGTAAAAATAAGGGTAAATTTGAGCCAAATAATCTTCCTGAAATTCACATACAAAAATTCGTTTTTAAGTCTGATAAAGTAAGTATCAATGCAGAAAATATAAACACTGATAATAACTTTCTAGCATTAAAAGCAGCAATCAATGCTCCAATGTTAAAAGAAACACTAAAATTAGGTGATTCCGGTTCGCTGCAAGTTGAAGAAAACAAGCTTAAGGCAAATAAATTTAAGATAACATTAGGGAGCTCCAATATTTATTTAGACGGAATTATAGTTGATAAGGATAAACCCAAAAACCTTGAAATAATTGGGGAAAACCTTCCCGCATCAGAAATTATGCCGTCCTTACTGCATTTCCAAAAGTCAAAAGATCCTTCTAAAAAGTTTATTGAAAATTTCAAAAATTTTAAAGGAGCAGCCAAAGTAAATCTAAAAATAAATAAAGATGGCATTTGGGGAGCATGTGTCGTAAATAATCTGAGAGCAAATGCAGTATGGTTTGATATTCCTCTTTATGCTAAAGAAGTTGTTTTTAATTTTAGAGGTAAAACAGTAGATTCTGTGGCAGAAGGTATTATAGGCAACGAAAAGGTTATCCATACTCTTAACATTACAGATTTATTAAATCCTCAAAAAAAATTAGTTGTCGGTACACTGAAATCAACATTAACTAAAAATTTCAATTGTGTTCCAAATCTTACGGTTCTAAATTCCGTTAATTTTGAATTGGTTTATAAGATAAAAGACAGAAAACCTGATGTATATTACAACATAGATATTCCTGCGAAAAGCGACTTAATTTATAATTCCTTTTATTTGGGCTTAAGAGATTACAAGAGAAAAATATACGCTAATACCTTTAAAGACGGTAATGACTTGTACTTGAAAGAATATAAGTATTCTTATTTGGACGCTGATAAAGAAAATATTATAATTTCAGGTAACGGTTTATTTGCAAAACATATAGATAAAAAGAACCCAGATAAATTTGTCCCTCAAAATCTGACCATTCGCACAAATGGATATGCACCAACTTCTGTAATCGGTTCTTTTGGAGAAAAAATCAGGGGCGGTGAATTTAAAGGTGATTTAAAATATGATTTTAAAAATAACCAAGTTTTGGGTACCTTTGACATTAGGCATGCAAGACATAAAGCTTTTCATATTGACCAGGCTCATGTCGTATCCCAAAATGGTGTATTTAATATAACATCAAACGGATTTTTTAAAGGTGAGAAATACTCAACAGAACTAAATCTCAAAAATAATATTTATGGCGAAACGTTAATTTATAATATGAAACTGTTTTTAGATAAACTGGTTCTTGAAACAAAACCTGATACTCATAAAAGTAATAAAAAGATAAATCCGCATGAAATTACAAAAAAAGTTAAAGATATCGACATTACAATAAATAATTGGGAAATACTGATCAATGAAATACGAAGAGAAAAGTTTGTACTTGAAAATGTAAAACTACTTGGAAGTATGAAAAACAATATTTTTGATTTTAAAATGAATGATTTGAACTTCGCAGACGGTATAATCAGAGCAGACGGGGTTTATGATTTTGCAAAAAATACGTCTAAAATGGCATTTGAAGCTAAAGATATCAATTCAAATAAAGTTGCCCAGATGACTCTTAACCTTAAAGATCAAATAGAGGGAATTGCAAGTGCAAAAGTAAATCTTGATGCAAAAGATATGTTCAGATTTTTAGATGCTCATTGTATGTTCGAGGTAAAAGAAGGGTTCCTGCCAAAACTTGGTGATACAGAATTTATGTTAAAAAACACAAAATATAAATTATCGGAAATAGTGAATTTTGATTTATCGCAAAAAGATCTTATGAAAGATGATATAAAAGGTTCATTTGATGTTCATAATACCGAATTAAAAAATATAAACATAACAACTTGGCATGAGTTGTCTGCAATGTACTTGAAAGGCAACTATGAAATGGAAAAACAACTTGCTTATTTACAATTATTTTGGAAATACAGCAAAGAAGCTCCTAAAGGGGTAAGGATTTTTGGTGTACCTTTAAACTTAATTCTAAAGGTAGTGTTTAGACCTGAACATTCAAAAGAATTATATAAATCCGAACTTTCAAAAATCCCTAACATCAGTTCTGATGAAAAAAATACAAGTTACTACAGAATCCATTTGGATGGAGACATCAATAATAACAAAATCCATTTGAAACTAAAAGAAATTAGATAGGGGTAAATTAAATTATTTGTTTACAGATAGCGGAGTTCCTTTTTGTCCGAGATAAAAAACAATAAGTTCAACGGGATCATTCCCTGTATTTTTACCGTAATGATATTTTCCGATTAATTCAGGTAAAACTTCTCCTTCATGAAGAGTTATTTCTTTATTATCATCCGTAATAACGGTTAAAGTGCCTTTTTTAACGTAAGCAATATTAACTAAATCGTGTTTGTGCATAGGTAACTCTTCGCCAACATTAATAATAATCTTTAATACCGTTACTTCAGGTTTTTTAATTTTTAATTTGTTATATTCAACATTATCCCAAGTGGAATTTGTTTTTAATAATACTTCTTTTTGTGCTGCATATGATACACTTGTTACGCATAAAAAAATTACAAATAGAATAGTAAGCGATTTCATTATCTTTTTCATATCTTTAACTCCATAAAACTTAAATATAAAAACATATAATAATTATAATATTGCTTCAGGGTACACCTGTCAAACTTATTTTCAATTTACTCTGTGTTATAATAATTTCAAGTTAAAGGATGAAATCTATGAAGTTTTTATTGAGTAGCATCTTTATTATATTTTTTGCATTACTGATTATTGCATTATGTAAATTTAATGAGTTAAAAAACATTGAATATAATCCACCGCAGTTTTTGACGGATAAAAAAATATTAACGGTTTATTATTCAAATAGCGGTCATACTAAAAGTGTTGCACAAAATCTTCACTCCATTTTTAGCGGCGATATAAAAGAAATTAAATTAACAGAAAAATATCCGAATAATATTTTTAAAATGTCTAAACTAATCAGAAAACAAATGAAAGAAGGATATTTACCTGAAATAGAAGATATTGATATTTCAAATTATGATGTCATTTTTGTTGGTTCTCCAATATGGAACTTTTCAATGTCTTTACCTGTGAAAACATTTCTAAAAAACAATAATTTTGAAAATAAAATTTTAATTCCGTTTTTTACATATTCAGGTGGTGCAAACAAAAATAATGTAATTAATGAAGTTAAAAATACTGTAAACACAAAAGAGATTAGAAATCCTTTGTTTATGTTTGAAAATGGAATTTTTCTCGTAAAAGAACAATTGATAAAATGGTTAAATAATATATAATTGTATGTTTGAGGATTTAATATATGGCGACACTAAAAACATCAATATTAGGAATAGAATTTGAAAATCCGTTTTTACTTGCTTCAGCACCTCCAACGGCTTCTGTTGAAAGTATAGGTAAAGCGTTTGAAATGGGCTGGGGTGGTGCGGTATTAAAAACAATCACTCCTGATAATTTGGAAATGACAGAAGCAAGTCCCCGTTATGCGATTATGAAAGAAAAAGGCAAAGTTATCGGGCTTCAAAATATAGAATTGTTAAGCCATAAATCTGTTCAATATTGGGTTGACGGTATTAAATACCTAAAAGATAAATACCCGACAAAAGTTATTATTGCAAGTATAATGTCCCCTGTAGATAGAAAAGCTTGGCATGAACTTGTATTAAGATTAAATGAAACACCTGTTGACGCATATGAACTAAATTTTTCCTGTCCTCACGGAATGCCTGAAAAGGGAATCGGAATGGCGATAGGCACGACAACAGAAATTTCAACTCTTATAACAGGTTGGGTAAAAGACGTTGCAAATAAACCTGTTTTTGTAAAGCTTACCCCTAATGTAACTGATATAACAAGAATTGCAAAAGCCGTTGAGCGTGCAAATGCTGATGGATTTGCTGCAATAAATACTGTTCAAGGATTTATGGGTATTAATCTTGATACATTAGAACCAAATTTGAATATTGACGGACTTTCCACTTATGGAGGTTGTTCTGGCGAAATAGTAAAACCGATAGGTTTTAAATGTGTTGCTCAAATCAGACAATGTTCGGATTTGCCGATTTTAGGGATGGGTGGAATTACAAATTGGCAGGATGCGGCACAATATATTGCGTTAGGTTCTAATGCCGTTCAAATCTGTACAGAAGTTATGATAAACGGTTATGGAATTATTAACGGACTAAAATCTGGTTTATTGAAGTATTTAGAAAAAAAGGGTATGAATGATATTTCTGAACTGAAAAATATAGCAATATCCAAAATTACATCACACGAAAAACTAAATAAAGAATATCATTTACACCCTGAAATAGATAAAGAAGTTTGTGTAAAATGTGGCAAGTGTGTTAAAATATGTTCAGAATCGGAGCATCAGGCACTTTCAAAAGACGATAGCAAAATCCTATTAGATAAAAGAAAATGTGTCGGTTGTTCTTTGTGCTCCCACGTTTGCCCGAAGGAAGCTATAAGGATGTGCCACTAATATTAAATTTACATAAATTTTAGCATATTTTATGCATACTCTTTAAAACCTTGCAATTTATAGAAGAATTCTGCTTGAGTATTGATAATGGTGGAATACGGCTCTTAA
Organism: Candidatus Gastranaerophilales bacterium; assembly: GCA_905236055.1. Lineage (GTDB taxonomy): Bacteria > Cyanobacteriota > Vampirovibrionia > Gastranaerophilales > Gastranaerophilaceae > CAG-196. The sequence goes on from CAJOOA010000090.1 coordinate 7,326, forward strand.
CAAATTGTTCGATTCTGACACCTTTTGGGGAGTTTTTATTGCTTAGTTTACCCTATCTAACTATAAATATTTGTTAATATAATTGCTTAATTCGTATTTCTTGTTAATAGAATCATAGGTCATTCTGCGGATTTTTCCGGTAACGGGATAATCGTTAAAGGCCCTATCGTGCAAACCGCCAATTGCCCACAATATCCCAACATAACCATTCGCCGATGGTGAGTCATAAGCGTATTTATCATTTAAATATATTGCAATTTTTAATGCTTCCTCCGGGGATATTGTCCATTCTAAAATCTTTTTTGCCCAATACATTCTTAAATATCCATGAATAATTCCTACCTTTATAAGCTGATTTTGTGCAGCATTCCAAAGCTTGTCGTGAGTTTTGGCATTTTCAAATTCTTGGAGTGAATACATATAAGTTCGTAAATCAGGTTTATGAAATTTGAGCGACAATTTTGCCCAAGAAGGAATTGAAGAAAAATTCTTAAAGCATTTGGAATACAGGCAAAAGTTGTCAGCAAGTTCTTTCCTTATGATAAGTTCCTCTAAAAATGCCTCTTTGTTATCTTTTGTTGCTTCTGATTTTATAACTTCCAACACTACTCTTTGGCTTGAAATAAACCCTAAATTTAGGTATTTTGATAAACCGGACAAGATATTTTTTCTCCCTGCATTTACCCCAGGATTATTTTTAAATTCGGAATAATAGGACAGCTTATTTTTGATAAAATCTTCTAAAGCAAAATCTGCTTCAATTTTCTTGTAAGTTATTTTTTCGTACTCTGTCAAAAACGGGTAAATATTATAGTAAATTTTTCTGCGTAAAGTTGCAGCAGAATATTCCTGTTTATCAGAAACAAATCTTGCAGGAATAATGTTGTGCCCGTCAATTTCATATATTTTGCAATCAGCATTTTTTAAATAATCTCTTTTCAAAATCGAGTTAAAATCGATAATCAATATTGCCGTATTTTCAATTATTTCAGATGGATGTTTATTTGTTATTTCAAAGTCCAAATTCAAATAATGAAACAAATCCTGAGCTTGTTTAATTTGGTTATCAATAAATCTTTGTTTCGGTAAATGTTCGTAATTTGCTTTTGGATGAATAATTTTAAGTGGTAATTTTAATTCTTTACTTTTTTGGATTGCAAATTGGAGTGCAAAATTATCTTTTGCCCTGATTTCTCTTTCGCAAAGATAAATTATATATCCTGATTTTAACGGTTTATTATTTACCTCAAAAATTCTTGCGGGATTTATACAACCTTCTGTTTCAAAATGAGTTGGGACATAGTTTAAAAGAGTGTTTTTGATAATCCTTGGCATTTAAGAAGTTTAAGAAAAATTTAAAAGAATTACATTCTCAAAATGTCTGATATTTTCTCACTCATAACTGTCAAAATTTTAAACCCTCAAACCCCAGTAGCTTCTGTTTATTTTCATTTCCATAAGCGTATCCGCCCAATTTACCGTTTTTTGAAATAACTCTATGACAAGGGACAATTATTAAAATTGGATTTTTATTGCAAGCAAACCCGACTGCCCTTTGGGCATTTTTATTTCCTACAATCTTGGCGATATCAGAATAACTTTTCGTCTCCCCATATGGAATTTTTTTTAATTCATTCCATACAAGTTTTTGGAAATCGGTTCCTTTGGGGTTAATTTTTATCTCAAACTTTTGTCTTTTACCGGAAAAATATTCATCCAACTGAAGCTTTACGTTTTTCGTAAAATCGGTCTTTTTGACTTCCATTTTGATATGATTACTAATTTGCAACGAAAGGAGTTCATTATTCTCACAAATAATTTCTAAGTTTCCTATTGGTGATTTATAATAAAATGCTTCCATATCAAATTCTCGGATACTAAACAATTAATCAGGGAAATTAAAATAAATTGTTTCTTTTGGTTTTATATCGATTTGGGTACCTTTGCCCCATGGGGTTGAACGATCGCAATAACCCTCAAAGACTTCTTTTGATTCACCGTGGATAATTTTCTTTGTATCGTCGATATATGCAGGGGAAAACATCCAGGGTCCTACGGTTATCTCAGAATGTTTTAAATCGGGTTTCATTTTTTGTCTGTAGGTGGCTTTTATTTCTTTAGTAATTTCATGACTGTTTCCGTCTAAATCAGTATAAGATGTCGGAATAAACGTAAATGATGCGTTGTGATGCCATTTGCCCGGTTCGGTTATATCAAGCATTTTACCTGTTAAAATATATTTTTTCTTCAATATTATTTCATTATCTAATTTAAAATCTCTTGATAGTTTTACACTAATAAACTCTTTTGGAGAGGTTGTAGATATTTCATCTATTGCTTTTGCTTTCAAAACCTCTGCTTGTGCCGGAATACCAACAATCAAACTTAAAACTATAATTAATAAAATATCCTTTTTCATTTTTTACCTCACAAAAATTATATAATTAATTTATTGGTTAGATTTTATCATAATCCTATATCGTAATCCAGTTGTTATATTTTGAATACCATACCTTTTATGCTAAATTTATTCTATGACTGAAGATATGAAACAACACCCTAAAGGTTTATATTTACTTTTTTGTGTAGAAATGTGGGAACGATTTTCTTATTATGGCATGAGAGCGCTGCTCGTTTTGTATATGGTACAAGCGCTGATGTTTTCCACTCAAAAAGCCGGCAATATCTATGGATGGTATACCGGCTTGGTTTATCTGACTCCGCTACTTGGCGGATATTTGGCTGACAGATATTTCGGCCAAAGAAGATGTATAACTGCAGGCGCAATTTTTATGATTTGCGGATTATTTTTGCTTGCATTAGGACCAAAATCCCTGTTGTTGCTTTCTTTGTTCTTAATGATTACCGCAAACGGCTTCATTAAATCAAATATAAGTTCTGTTTTGGGACTGTTGTATGGAGATAACAACAAGCAAAAAGATTCGGCATTTACCATATTTTATATGGGAATAAATCTTGGTGCTTTTCTTTCGCCATTGGTATGCGGAACGCTTGCAGTAAAATATGGCTTTGAATGCGGATTCGCGGCAGCAGGATGTGGAATGCTATTGGGGCTTATATTTTATAAATTGTTCGAAAACAAACTACTTGGCGAAAACGGACTCTATCCGGTTCACCTTGAAATCTCCACCACAAGTGAAAAAGCGGCACCTCTCACAAATGTGCAAATACAACAGTTAACTTCACTTATAATTCTAATAATTTTTACAATTCCTTTTTGGGTCTGTTTTGAACAAGCCGGTTCTTCACTGACTTTGTTTGCACAGTATGCTACAAACAGATCTTTTCTAGGATACGAAATTCCAACCGGATATTTTCAGGCACTGAACCCTCTTTTCATAATTACATTAGCACCTCTTATATCTTTGTTGTGGGAAAATCTTCGTCAAAAAGATAAAGAACCAACCTCTGTAGAAAAATTTGCTATCGCATTATTGTTAATGACTTTTGCATACGTAATATTGTCGGGTGCCGGATATTTATCTGCTCAAAGTATGATTTCACCGCTATGGCTTGTGGCGGGGTATTTTATAATGACCTTAGCTGAGCTTTGCATTTCTCCCATCGGGTTATCTTTGGTATCTAAGCTCGCACCAAAACAGTTCTTATCACTTACAATGGGCTGCTGGTTTTTAATGTGCTTTTCAGGGAATCTGCTTGCCGGAATGCTTGGCGGAGCGTACGAAAAAGTTCAACACTGGAAATTGTTCGGGAGTTTGGCTTGTCTTGCGTTTATAACATTCGTTATTCTTTTATTCTTTATTCCAAAACTAAACAAATCACTAAAACATAGTGACGAAAAAATATAAGTATTGAAAAAATAGCAAGAGAAAATTCCTGCTATTTTCATTTTATGTTAAAGAATAGCCCCCGATAGTCCAATCAAC
>CAJOOA010000091.1 GCA_905236055.1 Candidatus Gastranaerophilales bacterium
AATATTTGCGCAGAACATCTTACACAGGCACTTCAGTATAGAGCGGATGTCTAAATCGCATATTTCTGTGAAAAAATTTACCGGCAGATGTCTATTCTTCCCCCCATCCGTTCAGATAAAATATTTCATCCATTTCTTTGAATATAGATTTTATTTTATCAAGCTTTACTTGACGCTCATATTCAAGATTCTCAATTTGTTTCTTCAAGGTTACACGCACTTTTTCATCCCCTGTCATTTCTAATTTAAACCGTAAATCTTTCAGTTTTTTTTCAATAGAATCAAAATTAATATTGCGAGCTTTTTCCCCTAACGCCTCATAATGCTTTATACTTGTATCTATATGAGCTTTAAAGGTTGGCTTACTATTTACTTTCTGTAATTGATTATTCCGCATAGCAGCAGGTGAGTAATTAAAACTTTGAATTGGGTTGATATTCATATTTCTCCTTTTAAATAATTTTAGGACCGTATTCGTTTTAAAACTCGTAAAATTTTTTTTGCTATGTATTATGAATTTTAATTAATTTATCGAATTGCTAATCAATAAAATCAGCAAGTATATTATTACTCAATAGCACTCCGTCAAGGGTAAATTTGTACCCAATATCAGTTTTAATAAGGTATTTCGGCATATATTTTGTAAGTATATTTTGATATTTTGATTCAAAATCAATATCAAATTTTTTGTTCATTTCCTCAATATTAATCCCCTTTTCTCGCCTGAAGCCCAGAAAGATTTCTTCTTCCAATTTTTCATTTGTTGTTACCAAATATTCGGTCAGGTGTTTCAAAGGATTTTTTATATATTCTTCAAGGTTTTCTGTATTTGAATATCGTATTCCGTCTTTATATCCGTGGGCAGCAGCTCCGAAACCATAGTATTCATTATTGTTCCAGTAGTTCAAATTATGTTTCGATTCAAAACCCGCCCGTGCAAAATTACTGATTTCATACCTTTTAAAGCCGATATTTTCCAAATAATTATTTATCCCCAAATACATATCCGCCTGAATATCCGCATCAGGAACGTCAATTGGGTGGTAGTAAAAATATGAGGGCTCTTCAATTTTCAAACCGTAAGTCGAAACGTGCTGAATATCAAGCGCTTTTATGGTTTCCAAATCTTTTTCCAAAGTTTCCAAGGTTTGTTCTGGAAGCCCATATATCAAGTCAACGCTAAGGTTTTCAAAGCCGGCTTTTTTTGCCGCCTCTATCGCCTTCAAAACCTGTTTTGAATTATGTCTTCTCCCGATTAAATCAAGAATTTTGTCATCAAAAGTTTGTACTCCAAAACTTAACCTATTTATTCCGACATCTCTGAGCCATTTCAAATAATCGGGTTCGGCATCATCGGGGTTAATTTCGAAAGTTATTTCAGTTTGGCTCGATATATTGAAATTATTCATTATCTTTTTGACAAATTCAACCGATAACAGAGAGGGAGTTCCGCCCCCAAAATACAAGGTTTTTAGTGTTTCGCCGGAATAATTATTCTCGATTTCCCTGATAAGCGCAGAAATATAATCTTCAATAAAACCTGTTTTTACGATTGAAACAAAGGAACAGTATTTGCATTTTGATTTGCAGAAAGGTATGTGAATATAAACACTCTCGGGCATTATTCATCCATCTTCATATAGCTCATATCCCAACGTAAATCAAGATATTTGACCTTTTTATTTATCATTTTGACCTGCGGAATCAAAGACGGCAGTCGTTGGATTTTATCAAATACTGACGGATTAATACTTCCTAATCGTATGTTAACCGTAGGAATCTTTACATAAACATCTTTTGGATCACGATAATCAATATATTCCACCGGCTCTCCCGTTTCTGTTTCAATCATCATTGCAAGCTTTTTGAAATTGGTAATCTTTGTTGCATCCCAATTTCTGTAATCATCACCCGCACCGTAAGTTACTACAAGCACGGTTTTATAACTTTCATCCAAAGGCATGTATTCTCTGCCTATAAGCTTTCCGTCCGAAGAAAAGAATGCAATTGGCGGTACATCAGGACTCGGTGCAATTGTAACTGCGGGAGTTCTTTCTATAACGAGTATCTTAAGTCGTGCAGGGAACCAAAATCTGCGGATATAAACATCTTGTACCGGCTCAAGTTTTTTAATACTTTCTTTCAAGGATTCTGTACTAACTAAAAAAAGCGGTCTTGTCGGAACCTGTGTCCGCCTGAGTGCCGAAAGTATCTTCTGTGACGGCACAATTTGGTTGTTTATAATTTCCAAAACAGGAGTATCTATTCTGTCAAAAGCGTTTGAGGGAAGCCGCCATTGAGGCATTTTTACAATAATCACGCAGCAAAAAATCATACCAATAATGACAATGGTTTTGTACATTGCACGCAATTTTGTCAGCCGTCTTTGCGTTTTTCGGACCTGACGCTGCATTTTCGCCTGTTTTAGCCGGTGATTCCGGTAATACTTAGGTTTTATATCTTCTTCATCTGACATTATTTATTCAACCCTGCGCTTTTAAGTACCATTTCAACCAACATGTCATAAGTTATTCCGTCGACAGCCGCTTGTGCCGGCAAATCGCTTGTATCAGTCATCCCCGGGTTTGTATTAACTTCCAAAACGTACGGCGTATCATTTGTAATAAGAAAATCTACTCTCGAAACTCCGGAACATCCGCATACCTCAAAGGCCTTGACTGCTGTTTCTTTAACCTTGCGTGTCATATCCTCGGACAACTCTGCCGGTAAAATGAATTCAGTCATTCCTTTGGTATATTTTGCTTCGTAATCATACCACTCATTTTTCGGACGTAATTCAAGAATAGCGGTTGCAAAAGGTTTCCCGTCTTTTTCCAAAACCCCGACCGTTGCTGATACACCGGTGAGATATTCTTCTATCAAAACTTCCGAATTATATTTTCTGGCTTCTTCTACCGCTTGCACCAATTCTGATTCGCCATTAACTTTGCTCATCCCAAAGCTCGAACCCTCAGAAACGGGTTTTATCATAAGAGGATAATGCAAATCCATAACTTTTTTAATAGGATCTTCTCCTTTTAGAAGATAAACCGAACTTATTAAAGGGATTCCGGCAGTCGACATTATTTTTTTCGTGTACTCTTTGTTCATACAAACTGCACTCGACATAACCCCGCAACCCGTATAAGGAACTTTTAAGATTTCCAAAAGCCCTTGAATACAACCGTCTTCACCATACTTTCCATGAAGCGTATTGTATGCATAATCATAATTTTTTAGTTCATTGGAAACGTTTTCATTAACATCCACAATTTGCGCATTTTTATAACCAAGCCGCAAAAGTGCCGCATAAACATTTTTGCCGGAACGCAGCGAAACTTCCCTCTCCGATGACATTCCTCCGCATAGAACTGCTATTTTTGAATCTTTGGATATATTATTTTGCATATCTGTTCCTCTTCTTTTGTCTTATCCCCAATAAATATAATTTCCGGAATCAATTCTATTGTAAACTTTTCTTTTACCGCTGTATACATTTGCAACATTAAATTCAAAATATCTTCAGATGAGGCACCGCCTCTGTTAACAATGAAATTGGCATGTTTTTCCCAAACTTTGGCATTCTGATTATTTAATAATTTACCCCCTGCCTTTTCCAAAAGTCGTCCGGCAGAATCGTTTTCAGGATTTTTAAATACACTGCCAGCGTTCGGATGTGAAAGATTTGGCTGAATATCTTTTCTACTGTTCAGGTTGCGTTCCATTAACGCCTTTATTTCATCGGTTGAGCCCTTTTTTAGTTCAAATTCCGCACCCAGCAATATATAATCGTTTTTCTGAAGAGCAGAACTTCTGTAGCCAAAATTCATTTCATTTTTGTCTTTGTAAATTATCTCTTTTGTTTTTTTATCAAACAAGCAGCACCTTACGAGATGGTCGGAAATCGCCTGACCGTGAGCAGATGCATTCATATAAACTTCCCCGCCTATTGTTCCCGGGAATCCTATCATAAATTCAAAACCGCTTAATCCGGCTTCCGCCGCCTTTTGCGAAAGCATAGGCCCCTTAACTCCGCACTCAGCAATGACAATATTTCCGCGGATTTCACAATAATTGAGCCCCGTGGTTAAAATAACATTTCCGTCATAACCCTGAGATGAAAATAAAACATTTGAACAATTGCCCAAAAGAATGTAATTATCCAGCTCTTTTAAAAGATATACAAGCTCTTGCTGATTTTTTGGCAAATAAAGCTTTCCAACTTTCCCGCCGATTTTGAAAGTTGTTAAATTCTTTATTTCAACATTTTCTTTAACTTCTATTTGCACATCATCTCTCCGCTTGCATTTAATAACGCTTTGCCCAAATTTGTAATTGTTCCGGCACCTAAGCCGATTACTACATCACCCGATTTCAAGGTGGGTAAAAGTTTTTTCCCGACTTCTTCTATTGAACCGGACAGATACTCTGCGCCGGCCAATTCCGATGCAAAATTTTTACCGTTTATTCCCACTATAACATCCTCTGAAGCGGCATAAACATCAGTAACAATCACTCGATCAGCATTTTCAAAGGATTGTTTAAATTCATTCCACAGTGCTTTCAGCCGTGTATATCTGTGTGGTTGGAAAACCGCTACAACATGTTCCTTCCCGAATTTTTGCGCCGACGAATCCAATGTGGCTTTAATTTCCGTCGGGTGGTGAGCATAATCGTCATATATTTGGATACCCTTTAATTCACCTACCTTCTGGAACCTTCTGCCCATGCCGGTAAAGGTTTTAAAGTACGACAACAGGCCGGATATCCTTACCCCCGTCTCATTTAAACCGGCAATTACTGCCAAAGTATTATAAACATTGTGAACTCCGCCCAAAGAAATTGATACTGACAAAAGTTTTGAACCCATATAATGCACATCAAAACTCGTTTCACTTTGTGCATATTTTATGTTTTCTGCAGTATAATCCGCATCTTTTAATCCAAAAGTAACAAAATTAGCTTTTAACAAACCGTTTCCGTAGTTATCTCTATTTACTATAACTTTTTTTGCTTTTGAAACTGCGACTTCAAAAGTTTTTATTAAATCAGAAAGTCCGTTTTTATAGTAGTCAATATGGTCTTCTTCCAAATTGTTAATTACCAAAATATCGGGTGAATACTTTGTTATGGTTCCGTCGCTTTCATCCAATTCCGCCACAAAATACTTACCGCATTTGTGCTGAGCATTGGTGTGGATTTCCGGTACAATTCCCCCGTCAACAAAAGATGGATTTAAGCCGGCTTTATCCAAAACATAAGACGCCATTCCGCTCGTGGTAGTTTTACCGTGAGTTCCTGAAAAACCGATAAAGCACATCCCCTGTTTTTGAGCGGATTCAGCAATCTCTTTTAATAAATCGGAACGGTGATATATTTTTAACCCCAATTCTTTTGCCCTGATAAGCTCGGGGTTAGAGTCCCTTATAGCTGTACTCTTGATTATAACCGCATCCTCAGGAACATTAGCAGAATCATGTCCTATATAAATTTTTGCCCCCAATTTTCTTAGGGCATCTACGTATTTACTGTCTTCAATATCAGAACCGGAAACTTCATGACCTTCTTCAAGAAGATACTTCGCAAGTCCGCTCATCCCGATTCCGCCTATTGCTATAAAATGATATTTTCCCAATTTCTTCCCCTTCCAAACTGTGATTATTATAGTATAAAGAGGTAGGAATGTAAAACTCGTAATACGACAACATTAAGAGTTGTTTTTCTGTAACAAAGGCATTTGTAACATTTTTTAATATTATAAAAACCCTTTTAATCCCGAACACTTGCACTTGTAAAATAATATTGTTTCAAAATCAATATTTCGTGGATTTATATGTATATTTATGATAGAATTTTGTATGTATATTTATTGGATATTGGAGTGAGTAATTGTCAGTTTTGACCGATACATATAAAAAGTTAATATTATTTACCTTGCTTTTAGTATGCGGCGGGCTGTTTTTGCCTGTTTGTACTGCAGAAGAAATGTCAGAACTTGAGGTTATGGAGTCGGAAATAGAAGATAATTCCGTCAAGCCAAATGATTCATACATCAGCGACATCGAAATCTTGGGTGCAAATATAATAAAACCGGAATACATACTCTCAAGAATAAATCTTCAGCGTGGAGATTTGTATGACAAAGATATTATGCAGCAGGATTTGAAAACCATATATAAGATGGGCTATTTCACCGAAAGGATGAAGGCAGTCCCTGTAAAAAATGAAAACGGGACGATTTCATTGAAAATAATCCTTGAAGAAAATATTCCGGTTACGGATTTTACAATAGAAGGTAATACCGTCGTTTCAACCGAAGAGTTGATGGCATATCTTATGCCGCTAAAAGGCAAACCGCAAAATATTTCAAACATAAATTCCGCAATGGAAAAACTTAACGAATGTTATACGTCCAAGGGCTACATACTTTCAAAAGTAGACTCGGTATATGACGACCCTGACGGATTTTTGAACCTTAATATAACAGAGGGCAAAGTAAATAAAGTCATGATTAAAGGAAACGAAAAAACCAAGGAATACATAATTGAACGTAATATCATGACTGAGCCCGGAACGGTTTACAACGAAAATATTGTAAAACAGGATTTGGTAAGATTATACTCCACACAAGCTTTTAAGGATGTAAATCGTACAATCGAAGTTTCGGAAGACGACCCTGATAAATATGACATAACAATTGAGCTTAAAGAACAAAGAACCGCATCCTTATCCATAGGCGGCGGTATAGATTCAGCGACCGGTGTGTTCGGTTCTGTCGGAATTTCAGACAACAATTTCCGCGGAAGGAATCAGAGAGTGTCCTTGTCCGGCATGGTCGGTTCAGGTATCTTGATGAGCGATGCATCTATCAAAAAGCATATGAATTATCAAGGTGAATTGAGCTTTTTTGAACCGCATTTTCTTAATTCGGATAATTCTTTAATGAGCAAAATATACTACAGAGATCTGGGCAGCTACCAAATTCCTCTCGCATTAGAACGCAGATTTGGTGTTGAAGCAACAATTGCGCACAGATTAATAAATAATCCAAGAATGTCAACGACATTTACAACCGGGGTAGAACATATCCACCTTTCCGAAGGTGATCCGGCTACAGTAAGAAATTTATATGCAATCAAAGGATTAAATATAGCGGACAGGGCAAAAGAACTTGAAGGTGGTTTGTTCTTAAGATTAGCACCGGGTTTAGCGTATGATTCGAGAGATACCATTATGAATCCGAGACATGGTGCTTTGGCATCAGTCAGATTTGAAGAGGCCATTGGTTTAGACGGATTTAGTAAAACAAACGGTCGTATTATTGGTATGGCTAAACGTTACATTCCTGTCGCAAAGAAATCTTCATTGACATTTACCGGAAGAGGCGGAATGAAGATACACGGTAGCGAAATGCCTGAAATTATGGCGTTTAGGTTAGGCGGTCCGTACACTGTAAGGGGCTACAAGGTTAACGGTGTAGGTACAGGTACTTCATTTATAATGGGTTCTGTAGAACTTGCAACTCCGATACCATTCTCTGACAGAATTAAAGTTAATTTCTTGCAAAACCTGAGACTTACGTTCTGGGTTGATGCAGGTCAGGTATTTAAACCCACAATTGCAAGTACTTTGTATGACAGACCGCTACATGCAATTACAACAGGTGTAGGGTTAAAAGTTACTATTCCGGGTGTCGGACCGTTATCGGTTGATTACGGTTTCCCGATTACAAATCCGGGTAAATATGGCTCTAAGAACGGTTACTTCACCTTTGGAGCCGGTGACATGATGTATTAATAAAATAAAATTACAGGAGGAAATATTATGAAAAATTTAAAGGCAATGTTATTGATATTATCATTGATAGCAGTAACCGGAGCAGCAAATGCCGGCGGCGTCGGATATATCGATTATACCAGAGTAATTGACAATTATGATTATGCACAAAAAGTAACAAAAGAAGTTGATGCAAAGGGCTTGGAAATGCAGCAATATTTGGTTGACAAAGAAAAAGAATACAAATCTTTGGATACACCTCTGAAGAAACAAACATTTGAACAAAAAACAGCTCAAGAATTCAGAGCAAAAGAAGAAGCATACCTTAATTTGAAAAATAAAAGAGAACAAGAAGTTTATACTAAGGTAAGAGATGCTGCAAAAGCGGTTATGGTAGAACAAAAGCTTGATGCCATAATGGATCAAAGAGGCGTATTTGTCGGCGGGATTGATGTTACAGACAACGTTATAAGCAAATTGAAGAGTGCAAAATAATATGAGGATTGTTGACCTTATAGAAAAAAAGAAACAAGGACAAAGCCATACAAAAGAAGAAATAAAATTTCTTATTGATTCTTTGATGGACGGCTCTGCTCCGGATTACCAGATATCAGCTTGGCTGATGGCAGTTTATTTTAAAGGAATGACCGAAGAAGAAACTGCAATGCTTACGGAAGAAATGGTAAACTCCGGCGATATTATAGATTTTGGTATGCTGGCGGAATCAATTGTTGACAAGCATTCAACGGGCGGTGTGGGAGATAAGGTTACAATAACCTTAATACCGCTTCTTGCCGCAGCCGGCGTACCTATAGCGAAACTTTCCGGTAAGGGTTTGGGACATACAGGCGGAACTATTGATAAGTTGGAATCCATTCCTGGATTTAATACAAAATTGTCCATCGACGACCTGATTAGACAGGTAAACAACATTAATGTTGCTATTGCCTCTCAAACAAAGAATCTTGCACCTGCAGACGGCAAATTATACGCTCTAAGGGATGTTACCGCTACAGTTGACAGCATGCCGCTTATTGCATCTTCTGTTGTTTCCAAAAAGATTGCCTCCGGTGCAAAAAACATTATCCTTGATGTTAAATACGGTTCAGGTGCTTTTATGAAAACCCCTGAGCAAGCCGAAGAGTTGTCAAGATTGATGGTAAATGTCGGGAAAATCCTTGGGAAATCAATTATTGCGGTTATAACCTCAATGGAAAACCCTTTAGGCAGAGCCGTCGGAAATTCTTTGGAAATAATTGAATCTATGGAATTTCTTAAAGGGAATATTAAAACCGGTGATATTGCCGATCTAACCTATTCTTTTGCGGCGATTGCCCTAATGCAGCTTGGTATGTACGACGATGAATATCAGGCAAAAGAATTTTTGAGAGAAATTGTTGAAAACGGCAAGGCGCTGGAAAAATTCAAAGAACTAATTGAGGCACAAGGCGGAGATCCTAAAGTTATCGATGATTATGACAAGTTTGAACTTCCTGAATACAAGATTGAATGTGAATCTAAAAAAACCGGCTTTGTTCACAATATTGATGCTTACAAGATTGCTTATGCCTGCAAAATATTGGGTGCGGGCAGAGATAAGAAAACCGATCCGATTGACTACAGCGTTGGAATTTATTTGAATAAAAAAAGCGGCGAAGGGGTAAATAAAGGTGAAACCCTTTATACAATTTATTCAAACGATATGGAAAAAACTAAAATTGCACAAAAATATTGCGATGAGGCATTTTATATAAATGAAAATAAGCCGACTGGCAACAGTATGATTTACAAAATTATTAAAGCGGATGAGGATTAATATGTACAACAAAAAAATGCAATATGTTATCAAATCAGTACCTACAGACGATAAACAAGCTTTGGAAGACTTGTTGAATGAAATGTCTGACTCCGGGTGGGACTTGTATACACTTCATGAAATCGAAACTGAAAATTCAATCGATTTCAACTGTATTTTTATGCGGGAAAAACAAGAAGAAGATTCTACCGATTTGGATGACATTGTTAATGTTACAAGCTTTAAGTACAGAATGGAAAAGATGCTTGCGGCTCCAACAAGCCCATATGAATCCTGCAAAGAAATTCAATTAAAAATTGCAAATCAAAAAGAAAGAATAAAAAAGATTAAATCGCAATTGGAAAGCGATAGTTTGTCAGGTGATGACAAAAATAAATTAAATAACCAAATGTCCGATGAGTTAAAGAATTTGGACTCTTTAAAACAGGCGTTGGTTAATGAAATTTCTCCGGATACAATGTATTCGAATATCAAAGAAGAAAAATTCACTGTTAATTTGTCAGAAGAAATTTTGGATTTAGTTTCAATGGAAAATTCTGAAAATCTTTTGGCTCAAACAGTTAAAGTGCGTCAAAAACTTGCTGACGAACTCGGATATGTTATTCCGCACATCCATTTCCACAACAGCGATGATTTGGCGCAAAATGAATTCAGCATAAAAATCCACGACATAGAAGTATTCAGAGCAATTGTTATGCCCGGATATAGAGCTTACTACAAGGATGAATTAAAGGGGTATAAACCGGATGAATTCGATTTGGTTCTTGAAGATGCAATAACCGGCCGCAAAATGGTTTGGATTCCGGAATGCAAGGTCAAAGATTTTTGGGTAAAAGGCCGCTCTGCTATTGAATATATGGGAGAAGCAATAGAATATATTGCTATAAAAGAAGTCTCGGATATTATGGATTACAACGATATCAACAAGCTGGTTGAAATTGTTATGGAAAACAATTCTTTCCTTGTTGACAACATAATTCCGGATTTCATAACCGCAGCTGATTTAAAATATTTGCTGACTTGTTTGATAAGAGAAAAAGTTTCGATTAAAAATATCGTATATCTCTTTGAAAAAATTAACGATTATGCCAATGAGCCGACAAAAGAAGATTTGTTGGATAAAGTTCGGCTCGCTTTTTCAAAATTGATTATAAAAGACTTGGTTAAAAACGATGAATTGAGAATCATTGAATTTTCCGATGAAACTCTTGAAATAATCGACAATTTCTTCCATCAGGGAGAAGATGACGGAGATCGCGTCATAAGAATTGATGCTTTTGATGTTCAAAAGATTGCAGACAGAATTAATAAGCTTGCTAAATCAAAGAAATTGGAAAATCCGATATTGGCTGTTCCTATGGAATTCCGACATATGGTATTTGTCATACTTTCCGAATTCGTTCCGAATATAACTGTACTAGCGTCGGAAGAATTGGTTGGTGATTTCAATATTAAGTATTTAGGCGAATGCTAATTTAAATATTGCAGAACACGACAATTTGTGATATATAATTGACTATAAGGAGAGTTTACCTAAAAAGTCATTTTGTTTTCGTTTTGCGATTGACTTTTAGCAAATCAGAGCTAAAGATATATTATATAGTTTGAAGGTATTTAAATGAGATTAATTAACAGATTAAAATGCTTTGAACAAAAATACGTTTTTTTGAGATGGGCAACAGGCGCAGACTACGGCAAAATTATGTATGTCGGCGATGATTATGTTGAATTCAGTATTTTTGACGTAGATACTATGGAATACAGAGAAACAGTAGTGATTAATTCCTCACTTATCTTGGAAGTAATCTTCGGCGGTTCCGATATTTCCAGATTGGTTGCCGAAATCTCCGCTATGCAATCCGAAGGGTAAATATATCCTCAGATATTCGCTCCGCCATCGGTCAATTTTTCAAATGCCTTTTGTGAGCCCTCAAGATTACGGCAAAGTTTTATTACAAATTCAACTGACGCTTTGTCCTGCTTTATTGCATCCTTTAGCTTGTATATATCTGCCAACTGAAGTTTTCCGATTTCTTCGTCAGAAGCATTAAACAAGTATTTATTAAGCATGGCTATAGATTCGGAATCCATGCCGGAAATTCCGTGTTTATAGGCATACCAATTGTATAAATGATAAACAAAATAAAATTTGTTAATTGTTCCCTTGCTCAACACAAACATTTCGTCAGTTTTAAGGGTGAATTTCTGACCGGTTAAAAGTGCAAAGTATAAAGCTTTAGCGCCTTTTTTAGGATATATAAACCCCTCGTTTTCACCTATTGAATACAAATGTTTCGGATTTTTTATGTAATAAACTTTTGTGCCTTGTTTTTCTATATATTCCAATAACTTTTCGGGTTCATAATTCGTTTGTTTAAGAAGAAGAGAAAGTTCTTCCTCCATTTGATTTTTTTCCTGCTCAGCCAAAGAATTAATATCAAGCAAACATCCGTCACGATATAGTTTTTTTCGTTTAGAAACTCTTTGTACCCCCAAAGTCTTGTTTAATCGTGCGCTCAAAAACTTTTCCTGAATTGAAAGTATAAAATAAATAACATTTTGTATAACATTCATACTGTTATTATCGCACTATTTAAGCCATTGAACAAGTAGGAGCTTGTATGTGTTGATTACTTTCATTTTCTTTATCAACTATTTTTTGCAGTTCTCTGGTTCTGGCAAAACAATTTCCCTTTCCACCGGAAGCAAAGAATGTTTTAATTATAGCGACTGAATTCTCTGTTGCACCGATCAACATGTTCAAATATTTATCACAAGCTTCGGCTAAACACCTTCCTTTTTCTGCTATATCACTTACTTTAAATTTTTCCAATATATAGCTCATTAATGATACATCACCCAAAGCGACTTTGCCGGACAATATATCCAATAAAGCGACCTTGTCACATTCTTCTCTTGTATTTACGACAGTGATTGAAGCGTTTGGTAATTCCGGATTGTTATCCGTTCCGACATATTGCGGAAGCTGATTCTGCTCGTCATTATTATCACTCAGATATGCTTCATTCAATTGGGCATAGTATTCCTGCATATTGTTTTGCCCAACGAGATTCGGCGGTATTGTTACATTATTAAACCCGATACCGGCTTCCTGATTATATGCAGATGGTTCATATCCATCGGTACTACCCTCAATTGGAGGTTGTATCGCGGTCGTATATTCCCCGCCCGATGCATCAAGCATCAACTGAGTAAAGACCTCTTCCGAAATATTCAGATTGTTAAGCTCGTCTCTATGTTCTTCATACCAAGTATGAATGTTATTAAGGAATTCTTCATAAGTACCTTGGTCAAGATGTTTAATCCCTTCACAGATTGTCTGAATTGCATCAGATCTTTCTTCCGGTGTAAAATCTCCATCTTCGCCGGACCTTAAAATCACAGCTTCACCCAAGTTTTCTGCGTTTTCTCTAGCTTTGTCCAGCTTAGCTTTACAATTCGTAAATATTGCCTGTTCTTCCGGTGAAAGTTTCTCAAAATCTTCTTCATTGCTTACTTTGAGCATCACTTCTCTTTCTTCAGGAGTAAGCATATCATAAAAAATTCCACCTTCTTGATATTCAGTAATCATATCTTCTATGATTTCTTTTGGCAAAGTTTCAGCATCTTTTGAAATATGGCAATCAACATCACGGGCGTCATCTAAATTTCCGCATGATTTTCTTATAACTTGAATCATTTCAGCATATACGGAATCTTTGCCTGCCATTTCTTTAAGTTCCGGTTCAATGCTTTTTATGAAATCATATATGATTTTCTTTTCTTCAGCCGACTTGGAGCAAAGTGCTAATCTGGCCAATTCACCCAGCCATACTGTATTGTATTGCTCGCTTTTTGAATCAATATTAGATTTTGCGCGAATACTATCTAAATGCTCTTTTAAAGCAGAGATCTTTTCTTCATCACCTAATTTTTTGAAATCAGCACCTAATGTATCAAACAATCCATTTGTATTTTCAAATGCATTTACTGCACCTGCATTACAAAGTGTCTTGTAAACAAATATGTAAGCATTTGCTGTATCTGCATCACCAAGTAAAATGTCTTTACCTTTTTCTGCAAAATTTATGAGGATTGTTTCTACAGAATGCTCAATTTCGGCATAAAAGAAACCATTTTCAAATAATTGCGGTGTAATTACATTATCAAAAACTTGTGTCAGTTCTTCATCGCTTAAATATTCTTTTAAGGTTGCATTGTTTATAAATGTTTGTTTGCATTTATCTAATTCATTAATAATACGTTTGTAAAGTTCTTCATCGTTAAGTTTTGCAAAATCACTAATATCACTATATCCGCATTTTTGCATAGCTTCACGAATTTGCGTGAGAGAATATCCTTTTATCGTTAATCCGGAATTATCTGAATTATTTTGTTGGGTATTAGTTGATATATTCTCATTTTTAGGAATTTTTGTTTTTTCGTCAGTAGGATTGACATCACCTGTCGATAATTTATTGCTTATTGAATTGTTTGCAATAACAGGTCCATTATACGTAAATGCGCTAATTATAGACTGAGGTTGTGTACCATTAGTAAATGGTACTTGCACATTTTTATATTCATTTTTTAGATTGTCTATCTGCGGGGTCATCTTACACCTCTATAAGTATAAAGTATATATATAATATATAATTTCAGTCCGATATATTTTTGTTACATTTCTTAAAATTCATGATACGCGGGCATTTTATAGGAAATTTTTGTTAAAAACTTAACAGAAAAGAGGTGCTCTTTTCAGAACACCCCTTTGAAGAATATTATTTAATTCTTAACTATGCAACTTCGATTGCGCCTACAGGGCATGCATCTGCTGCTTCTTTAACACAATCTTCGTTACCTGCAACACCTGCCGGCTTAACTGAGGCAGTACCGTCTACTGCAAATACTGCATCACAAATAGATTCGCAAGCGCCGCAACCTATACAAGAATCATTAACTTTTACGTCCATTTTTTTCTCCTTTTTATATTATATATAAACATCCCATCTCTCAGGGAAACTATGTTTCTATTATACAACTAAATTTTAAAATTAAAATAGCCAATCGTTAATTCTTTGGGCAATTGAATCAAAACCGAGTTTTAATCCCAAATCTTTTGGTTCTATTCCTTTTGAATAATACAGAACCGGAACATATTCCCTCGTATGATCGGTTCCTTCAACCGTCGGGTCGCAACCGTGGTCAGCAGTTATTACAAGCAAATCATCCTCCTTTATAGAAGGCAAAATTTCTTCCAAGTAATCATCAATTTCTTCGATGGCTCTGCCGTAACCTTTTGCATCGTTTCTGTGTCCAAAAAGCATATCAGTATCAACAAGATTTGTGAAGATTATCTCGCGGTTTTCGTCGGATGTATTCACATCGGGATATTTTATTTCATCAAGCGGTAATTCACCCCTTACCGCTTTAATCGTCAATTCCAAACCTTCCTTGTTTGAGCCGGTGTGTATCGCGTGTGTAATACCCTTTTTTGAAAAAATATCTTCAATCTTTCCGATACCTATAACCTTCGCACCCGCTTTTTTAACCTTATCCAAAACAGTGTCCTTAGGTGGCTCCATTGAATAATCTCTTCTGTCTTTGGAAATTCTTGTCGGCTTTCCGTCAATAATTTTATATGGTCTTGCAATTACTCTCGCCACATTATAATTCCCCTCATCAAGCAGTCTTCTGGCGATTTTACACCAATCATACAAGGTTTCAAGCGGAATCATATCCGTATCAAGAGCAATTTGAAAAACACTGTCTGCAGAGGTATAAACAATCGGGAATTTCGTTTTATGATGTTCATCATTCAATTGCTCAATTATAGCCGTGCCGCTAGCCGGAATATTTGCAAGTATCCCTCCGCATTTCGTTTCTTCTATAAATTTGTCAATAAGTTCCTTCGGAAATCCTTCAGGAAATGTTGCAAATGGTTTTTCACTCACAAGTCCAGCAATTTCCCAGTGTCCTGTTGTTGTATCTTTACCCTTGGATTTTTCCTCCAAAGTTCCGTACTGCGCTATAGGTGTCGATGTAGGTGCAATTCCTTTGAACTTTTGAATATTTCCAAGTCCCATTGCTTCCATTACCGGGACATCAAGCCCGTTATTAAATTCGCAAACATTTCTTAATGTGTTACATTTTTCCGTATCGCCAAAATCTGCACAATCCGGCATTGCTCCGCAACCCATCGAATCTATTACGATTATAATCGCTCTTTTTTTACTCATATAAATTCCTCCAAGACATTCTAATTATACCACATAACATCATTCTAAACGTCAATTTCAAAATAAAAAGGGATTGTAAAAACAATCCCACATATAAGTACATATCCCAATCAACAACAAATTTATTTAACTTCGTACTATATCAAGTTCAAAGCTACACTCGGCAACTGGTTAGCTGTTGACAGCAATGTTGCTGAAGCTTGTTGTAATATTTGAGCTTGAATATAATTCGAAGATTCCTTAGCAATATCCGTATCACGTAATGTAGATAACGATGAAGTAATGTTTTGTGATTGAACATCCAATGAGGATACTGCTGAAGAGATTCTGTTTTGCGAAGCACCAATTTTGGTAACTCTGCCTGATATATCGTCTAATGCAGAATCAATAAACCCAAGCATTTGAATTGGCTCATATTTTTCAGTTTGCTGCAATACCATACTGCCGTCACTGTTATACTTAAGACCTGAACAAACTGCTGCAAATGCCTCAATACTTTGGTTAGCATCTGCCTTCAAGTCTGCTACCGTAGCACCTGATTTTGCACCGGTAAGCAACTCGCTAAGAGTCTTAGTACCAGGTGATTGAGTGCCTGCCATACTTGTGAACAGACCTGTCAAGTTAGCACTTGCAAATAGTGAACTGCTCAAGTTTATTCTGCTGTTTGAATCAGCATAAAGTCCGACCTGAATATTCAAACCGCCTGTACCTACACCTGTACCATCCATCAACTTAATGCCGTTAAATTCTACATTAGCAGAAATACGGTTTATTTCGTTTAATCTTGCAACGATTTCAGAATGGATTGCCTTCAATGAAGAAGAACCATAAGTTCCGTTTGACGCTTGTTCCGTCAAATCTCTGATACGCTGCAGGTGGCTTGTAAGCAAACCATAATTTTCTTCTGCAGTGGTCAGCATATCTGCACCTGTTGCTGCATTATCTGAAGCAACATCAATTGAACCTAATTGCGTAACCCACATTTTTGAAATTGAATATCCTGCAGCATTATCGCTTGCGTGGTTAATTGTATAACCCGTAGACATTCTCTCTATTGAAGTGTTTAATGCATTAGTCGCATTGTTCAAGTTTCTTTGAGCAATCAAAGATGAAATGTTTGTGTTAATTGTAAGAGCCATATCCCTAAAACCCTTTCTTTAGCTTTTCAGCTTCTCTTATCTTTTATAAAACTACTTGTGATGAAGGATGTGAAAAACTCCTTGTTTAAACTTTATATAACAATCACATACCTTTTTATAGAATTATTATAGACTAACAACATAAATTGTACAGCATGGCACAATATTTTTTTTACAATTGTTTACAATTGTAGCTTTCATGGTTAAAACATTTCCCAAAATAAAAGTTCATTTGTTGCACAAAATCAATAATAAAAAGACTTTGAGAGAAATTTTAAATATGATTACATAATTAAGTTTTGTAAACTCGAATTTTTCTTTACATTGCTGTATTATAGACATATATTATTATTTATTTCTTTTATATGGGGCAATTTTTAAACTTTACAAGCGTTATACTGTCGGAAGGTTTTTATGTCTATAGATTTTAAAATCACAAGAAAATTCAATGACGGGTGCGTTCAGGTAGAAGCAGGAAGAAAAAACAGAGTTCCTAATTACTACAAGGTGCCCGAAAATCGTGTAGATGAATTTGAAAAAGAGTACAAAAAGAACAATAAAAAAATAGCTTGGATTTCTGCCGGTACGCTGACCGCGGCTATTATTGGAGTACTTTTGCCGGTAACACATTTTTCTCAAAAAATTACAAACAAAACCCTCCGCAGTTTCCTGAACATTTTTGCAGGTGTTGTTGGCGGTACAACATCTATGATTGTTAATAACAAAATTGAAATGAACAGTCATTCAAAATTGCTCAAAAAATATAATGCAGAAATCATAGATTATTCTAAGAACAAATTGAATCTTGAATAATTTATTAAATAGCTGCCGCACCTGAAACTATTTCAACAAGCTCTTGCGTAATTGCCCATTGGCGTGCTTTATTATAATCAATTGTAAGGGTATTAATCATTTCTTCGGCATTGTTGGAAGCTGCAGACATTGCTGTCATTCTGGACGCCAATTCGCTCGCATTTGCTTCAAGAAGCGCCTGATATATAGAATTTGTTATATACATAGGAACTAACTGCTGCAATACACCTTGAACCGATGGCTCATACTCCATAATCGGATCGAGTTCGTGTTCGCCTGCTCTTTCAACCTTTACCGGCAAAACCTCCCAATGAACGATATTATAAGACATCATATTGTTAAAATGAGTTGTAATAATTTCTATTTTATCAATTTTGCCCGAAACAAAATCTTCAGCAATATCTTCCGCTATCAAATTTGCACCATTTGCGGTAGGTTCATTTGCAACGCTTATATAACCGTCTCTTAATTCAAAATCTCCGGCTTTGTTTCTAAAAGACGAAACGGCTTTTTGCCCGACAGGATAAATAACCGACTTAATACCATTTTCGGAGTTATCTTTTATACGTTTCAAAGTCGCTTTTATAATATTGGCATTATAAGCGCCTGCGAGTCCCTTATTTGAAGTTATAACCAAAATACCTTCCGTTTTAACCTCACGTTTTGTCAAAAGTTCTGGATAATTATCCAATCCGCGTTCGATTTTTAATCCTGTTGTAGAATATTCTTCAACTGTCGCTGCCATTTTTCTAAAAAGATGTAAAAGTTCATCAGAAAACGGTCTGCCTGCTTTTACTGTGTTTTCTGCCTTTTTAACCTTTGCAGCAGCAACCATTTTCATCGCCTTAGTTATCTTTTTAGTGTTTTGAACACTTACTATTCTGCTTTTTATATCTTTTAGATTTGCCATTTTGTAACCTTTGGTTTAGAGAAATCTCGCTAATTTTTATAATGATTTTATATATGCCTCGAGTTGTTCTTTCAATGCCTTAATATCTTCATCAGAAAGTTTTGCACCTTCATTCAACGACTTACTTAAATCAGGCATTTTTGCTTCAAAATGTTCAAACCAACCCGTCTTAAATTCAGGTATCATCTTATTATCAATTTCATCCAAATACCCTTCGTTTGCTGCAAATAGGATTGTAACCTGTTGAGCAACGGTTAATGGTTTATATTGAGGTTGTTTAAGAACTTCCGTAAGTTTTTGACCTCTGAGAAGCTGTTTCTTTGTTGCAGCATCAAGGTCTGACGCAAATTGTGCAAATGCTTCCAATTCTCTGAACTGTGCCAGGTCAAGTCTTAATTTACCTGCAACCTGTTTAATACCTTTTGTCTGTGCAGCGCCGCCTACACGGGAAACCGAAATACCTGCATTTATTGCCGGTCTGACGCCTGAGTTAAACAGAGAAGTTTCCAAGAATATCTGACCGTCTGTAATAGAAATTACGTTTGTCGGAATGTACGCGGAAACATCGCCTGCTTGAGTTTCAATAATCGGAAGTGCCGTAATACTCCCGCCACCGAGCTCGTCATTCAACTTAACCGCACGTTCAAGAAGTCTTGAGTGGAGGTAGAATACGTCACCCGGGTATGCTTCACGTCCCGGAGGTCTTTTCAGAAGCAAACTCATTGCACGATATGCTTGAGCGTGCTTTGTCAAATCGTCATATATAATCAGAACGTGTTTACCTTGTTCCATAAATTCTTCAGCCATTGCAACACCGGCAAACGGTGCAATATACTGCAAAGGAGCCGGTTCATTAGCTGTCGCTGAAACTATGATTGAATAATCCATAGCACCATGTTTTTCAAGAGTTTTTGCCAATTGAGCAACCGTAGATGCTTTTTGTCCTACAGCAACGTAAATACAAATTACATCTCCGCCTTTTTGGTTCAAAATTGTATCTATAGCAATAGCAGTTTTTCCTGTCTGTCTGTCGCCGATAATCAACTCACGCTGACCGCGGCCAATAGGAGTTAAAGCGTCGATAGCAGTTAAACCTGTCTGAAGCGGTTGATGAACGGATTTTCTTGCAACAATACCCGGTGCAACCTTTTCAATAGGTCTTGTTTTGTCAGTAATAATATCGCCTTTACCGTCAATAGGACGACCCGTCGGGTTAACTATTCTGCCAATAAGTGCATCCCCTACCGGAACAGAAGCGATTCTTCCTGTTGTCTTTACAACCATACCTTCTTTAATATGAGTGTATTCGCCAAGAATTACGACACCGACATTTCCTTCTTCAAGGTTTAATGTAATACCTAAAGTGCCTTTGCCGTCTTCAAATTCTACAAGCTCGTTTGACATAACATTTCTGAGCCCGTAAATTCTCGCAATACCGTCACCAACTTCCAAAACAGAACCTATATTGGAAACTTCGGTTTTTGCCTCATAATTTTTGATGTTTTCTTTTAGTATTGAACTAATCTCATCAGGATTGATTACTGCCATCTATCTTTCCCCTTATTACTTTACAATTGCATTACTTAAATCATCTAACTTATACCGAATGCTGTTATCTACAACGACTTCATCTATATTAAAAATCAGTCCGGCAATTATTTCTTTGTCTATGCCCCAATTGATATCCACTCCGGAATCCAACTTAGAGGCAATTTTATTTTTTATTTCTTCTTTCTTCTTATCATTTAATTCTATTGCTGAAGTTACATTTACATGCTTAACATTGTTCAAAATGTCCAACTCTTCTTCATATTTAACAACTATGTCAGATATCAAATACAATTTTTTACGAAGATTTAAAGCAAAAATAAAATTGTAGACCATAGTCGATACTTTATTTTGAAAAAGCTTGCATATAATTATCTGTTTTTCCTCGGAAGAAATTGACGGGTTATTAATAGCCGCCAACAATTCTTCAGAAGAATAAATCGTCTGCGCCACAAAATTTAAATCTTTTAAAACATCTTCCTTTGATACACTTGAATCTTCATTGGCGAGTTCGATAAGCGCTTTCGCCCAATGCTTGGAAACAGTTTCGCTATTTTTATATTTTAAAGCTTCCGCCATCTAAATTTCAGTCCCTTCTATTGCGTCTATACTTTCATCTATCAGTCGATCGTGCAAATCAGGATTTTTTTCAAGTTCTTCCGTGATGTGCGCTTTCGCGACTTCTACTGATGCAAGCGCTGCCCTTCTAAGAATATCGTTTTTCAATATTACACGATTATTCTCCATAACTTTATGCATATTTTCGTGCATTACTTCAACTATATTTTTAGTATCTGCAGCTATTTTTTCACCGATTAGTTTTGCATTTTCTTCAGATTTCTCAATTATAGAATCAATTTCTTCGGATAAATGCTCCATACTTTTTTCTACATTGCTTAATTTTTCTTCAGACAATGTTTTAGCCGCTTCCGAGTCATTTATCAAAGTTTCAACTTCCTTAACGGCAGTTTCCATTTTTGATTTAACATTCATTCTGCGGACTAAATATATAATAATACCTGCAAATATAACAAAGTTAAATAAATTTGTTCTGGCGATATAAGCAATTATTTGATTTAAATTTTCCATCACTTATTCCCCCATAAAACAGAATCAACCTTCTCGTCATCAAAACTTTCAACTTCACTTCTGTAGCCGATAACTTTTTCAACAATATCACTCGCTAAAGTTGTCATAGATGATTTTAACTCTTTTTTTACTTCATCGGAAAGCTGTAACAATTCTTCGCCTGAGCGTTCCAATTCTTCCTTAACTTCATCCTGCACTACAGCTATTTCTTCATCTCTTCCTTTTTTAAAATTATTAACTGATTCCAAATATTTTTTGCGTGCATCATCTCGGGCTTCACCAAGCTGTTCTTCACGCTCAGCACTAAGCTCATCCGTTTTTGCGTCATTTTGGCGTGCGTTTTTGTAGTTTGTATCTATAAACTCGTTACGCTGTTCCATAATACTCAAAATCGGACGATAAAGTATCTTGTTCATCACAAAGACAAACACGATGAATGTAATTATTGTTGCTAAAAAAGTTCCGTTAAATTCCATTTACTATCCCATCATGCCTGATAATTTCAATGCAATAATCAAAGCATAAATTGCACAAGCTTCTGCCAAAGCAGCACCCAAAAGGAAGAAACCCATTGCCTTACCTGCGATTTCCGGTTGGCGTGAAATACCTTCCATCAAACCTTTTGTTGCAATACCGATACCAAGTCCTGCACCTACAGCACCGAAACCGATTGCTATACCTGCACCTAATTGTGCTAATTCTGAAACTGTTTGAACGTCTGCCATAATTTTCTCCTTCTTCTTATTCCTAACTTAATATTTTATTATTCCTCATTAACTGCCGTAGCTATATAAACCGTCGTCAGCATTGTAAATACCAACGCCTGAATACAAGCTACCAAAACTTCAAAAAACATGAATGGCAATGGAAGTCCCCATGCCATTAAGCCCAACATCGCGCCAATCAAAATTTCTCCGGCCAAAATGTTTCCAAAAAGTCGGAGCGCCAATGTTAAAGGTCTTGTTATCATATCTAATATTTCTACAAAAAGCTCAATAATTCCTTCAAATGAAAAGCCCTTGAACAAGAAATGTGCTTTTTTCTTGATAAGACCGCAAGTTACGTAATAGACCAAAACTATTATTGCGAGTCCTGCCGTAAGATTTATATCATTTGTCGGAGAAGCAATTTCTCCATGTTGCAGTTCAAACATTCTGAGAGGTAGTTGCCCCATCAAATTTGCCGTTACTATGAATAAAAATAATGACATAATGAGCGGGAAATGTTTTTTTCCGTCTTCACCAATCATATCATCCGAAATACCTTTAAAGTACCCGAGTATTTTTTCAAAAACCAATTGCAGTTTTGTCGGGAAAATAGAAAGGTTTCTTGTTGCAATAAACGAAACACCTATCAGAAAAAGCATAGCTGCCCACATTGTAACAAGCGTATCCATATTAAATGCCATAGGATGCCCGGCAATAACGGTATTAACTATCCAATGTCCTTCGCTCACCGAAAAACCTCATCTCTCTCTTATGCGCTCGATTTTATCACAAAAAAGCTTGTTTTACAAGTACATCAAAAGGTGGAAAACATACAGCATTATGCTATATTTTGCCACATTTTTTGTTTCTTTTCTCGCTTAAAATATAGTATTCCCCGACCGGACTCTCTTTTTCGGCAATGTTTTTAATATTTAAAACCTCCATAATTTATTTTGAGATAGATAGAAATCTACTCCACTCGTTTATAAAGGAGGTTAAAATGACGATTAGAAAACTTACTGTGGCAGCTGCAATTGCCGTTGGTATAGCAACATGCTCTTTTAATACAGCAAATGCCGCATGCCCTTGTGACCAGCGCCCAATCGTTACAGGAAGCGCTTGTCCGTGTGAAGAATTACCTGTTGTAACAGGTGCGGCTTGTCCTTGCGAACAGCCAAAAGTTGAACCTTGCGGATGCGATGTCGCACCAAAATGCGAACCTGATCCGATTCCATCGTGTGCTCTTTGCCCAAGCACAAAAGATTTAAGCAGAGAAAACATGAAACAAGTTTATGCTTATCCGAACGGTATTTACGGATACAACAATTATGTAGGTACACAAGCGGATTCCGTTTACTCTGCAGAGGGTTTTAGTATTAACCGAGATAACTCTATGTTGAGCGCAGAAACTATGGGAACCACGGTTGCAACAGACGGTTCAATAACAGGTGCCGCCGCAGATATTCCTTGTCTTAATGAATTGCAAACCAGACATGGTGTACCCATAATAAGAGATGAGAACAAAATAGATGATATGGGTTGTCCTATTCAGATTGGAACGGCAAATTCAATGCAAGCTATCAAGAAAACCCTTGTACCATTCGACCTTTCACCTTTCGGAGAAATGAGCACCGGTGCTGCCGCAAATTTACAAATGTTCCCTGATGTACCGAGCGGATATTGGGCGTCTTGTCCGATTGACAAACTCGCAACCAACGATATTGTAGTCGGATATCCTGACAGAATGTTTAAGCCGGCAAGAAATATTACTCGCGCAGAGTTCGCGACAATGCTGGTTAAGGGTTTTGAACAAGATATGTATTCCTGTGCGCCCGAAAAGATTTTCTCTGATGTTCCGACAAACCATTGGGCAAATTCAGCAATAACGGTTGCTGTTCATCAAGATATGTTAAAAGGATATCCAAACGGCACATTTATGCCTAATCACAATGTAACAAGAGCAGAAGCCCTATGCGCATTATCTAAAGGAATAAAATGCCCGCAAGTTGATAAATGCAGAGCACAAGAAATTTTATCGCAATATACTGACGGTAGCTCGGTTCCGGAATGGGCTCAAATACCTTTGGCAACCGCCTTGGATAAAGGTGCATTAAACGGCTCTCAATATCCGAAAACCATCGCTCCGTTTAAAGACGCAACAAGAGCAGATATTGCATCTATGCTTCAAAATATCAGAGTAAGTGCCGGAATTGACAAAAATCCGATGACAGCAAACAATGAATGTCCTATGTGTCCTGTTGACAAAAAAGCATACGTTCAGGAAGAAGAAATTGTCCAAATTCCGACCCTTCAATTAGAATTCAAAGATCAGGTTACGGCTAAGTCATCTCATGTGGGCCAAAGATTTGCAGCAAAGACATTGGAAGACGTTACAATTAACGGGGAACTTTACCCGGCAGGTTCTAATGTTCACGGCAAAGTTGTAGAAGTTATTCGTCCTTCAGGATGTCAAAAGGGTGCTTTGAAACTTGCATTTACAGAAATTGAAAATTGCGGATGTAAAGCAACTCTTCCGAAACAAATTTTAACCGCACAGATTAACAAATCAAATACGCCTAACATGTTTTCAAGAATTGTAACTGCACCTCTGACATGGGCCGGCTCAATAGTAGGTATTGTAGGTCGTACAACGGGCGGTATGTTAACATCATTGGGTAACGCAGTTGAAGATGTTTCTTCAGGCACAGGTATTGCATTGGGAGAAGTATTCCAAGGTCAATTCCCAGCCGCAGGAAGAAGTGCAATGGATGTTGTTAAAGACACTGTTAAAGCTCCGATTGACTTGACAAGAACAGCTTTATCCGGAACTATGGGCTTGTTCCAAACAACCGGCGATGAAGTTGCATACCTCGTCGATGCTAAAGGTTACAAAATTTCGGCAATCAATCCGAAAGAACACGTTACTATCGCCTTTGGCTGTACAGGTCAATAGATTATATAATTAATAAGAAAGAGGGGCGCTGTTTGGCGCCTCTTTTTTTATAAAATATCGAGCGGATCAACATCGACAGCAAGTTTAATATCTTTTGGCAGTGTAATTTTATCCAAAAATTTTGATATAAAATCATGTCCTTTTTGGGAAAGTTTATTTTTTATAAGAATTTGGAATCTGTAATGCCCGTTAATTTTTGAAATAACGCAAGGCGTAGGGCCCAACGTTTCCAAATATTCCGTAAAACCGAATTTTTCCGTCATTGTATTCAGCCGTAACGCAATTTCCATCGCGGATTTTTCTGCTCTAAAATTATTGACGGAAGAAAGAATTAATCTTATTATTTGGCTGAATGGCGGATAATCAAATTCTTGCCTTGCTTTAATTTCGGTTTCAAAAAACTTTTCATAATCCTGAGATTTAGCCGTTTGGAATGCATAATAGTCGGGATTATAAGTTTGAAATAAAACTTTTCCTTTATAATCTCCGCGTCCTGCTCTTCCGGCGACCTGAGTCAGAAGCTGGAAGCCCCTTTCCGATGCTCTGAAATCCGGAACCGAAAATCCCGTATCCGCACTGATTACACCAACCAACGTAACATTCGGGTTATCCAAACCCTTTGCTATCATTTGAGTTCCGACCAGGATATCAATTTCACCTTTTTGGAATCTGTTTAAAAGTTCAATATGAGCATTTTTCTTTGTCAAAATATCACTGTCAATTCGCTCTACCCTGTACTGAGGGTACAACTCTTTTATCAGAGTTTCTATTTTTTGTGTTCCCGCTCCGGAATTTGAAAGCGCATCGCTTCCGCAAACAGGGCAATAATCAGGCATACTCATTTCTTTATTGCAATAATGACATTTCAAAGTTTTACCGTCAGAATGCCAAACCATTGGAATGGAACATTCAGGACAATTAATAACAGTTCCGCAAGATTTACACTGCGTATATGTTGAATACCCTCTGCGATTCATGAGCAAAATAACCTGTTTACCGCCTTCAACCGCTTCTGTTATCTCAGTCTGAAGCGGCTTTGAAATTATCCCCCGATAAGACGCCTTTCCGTATTCTTGCATGTTTATTACTTCGGGTTTTGCCATCGGAACATTTTTATATCTTTTAAGCATTGTAAATAAATTATTATTATTTGATGCGTAATAATATGTCGAAACATCCGGAGTCGCGGAACCTAAGAGCAGCGGCGCCTGATAAAACTGCGCAAGACGTTTTGCAACCACTCTGGCATCATAACGAGGTGCCGGATTTGTTTGTTTGTAAGCACCTTCGTGTTCCTCATCTATAATTATTAAGCCAATATTCTGTAAAGGGGCAAATACTGCCGAACGAGCTCCAGCAAGTATTTTAATTTCATTTTTATACAACCTTTGCCAAACGTCATATTTTTCTCCCTCGGAAATACTGCTGTGCCAAATAGCAACGTCTTTTATCCCGAATTTACGAGCTAATCGTTTGGTTAATTGTGAAGCCAGCGCTATTTCCGGTGCAAGAAAAAGTACATTTTTCCCGGAATCTATTACATCTTTTATTAATTTGAAATAAACTTCAGTCTTTCCCGAAGCGGTTACACCATGCAAAAGTATCGGCTTTTGCGATTTTAATTTTCCCCTTATACCTTCATAAACCGCCTGTTGTTCTTCCGAAAGCTCATACAAGGGCTCAATCGGAACATCCTTAAATATAGTAAGCGGATTTCTGTAAATATATTCCAGGTCAAACTTGATTAAACCCTTTTTTTCAAGTTTTTTCATTGTTGCTCTTGTTGTTTTATTTCTGTCTTCAAAATCAATCAAAGAGCATTTGCCGTCGGTTTTAAGCTGTTCCAGTATTTCAATTTGGCGTTTTGTAACCCCTGTTTCCTTGGTTTTTTTGTCAGATTGAAGCAATAATTCTCCCATTGGAGTAATTTCAGCAGACATCTCGGTCTTTGAATTTTTTTCAATTAACCTCATAGGAATTGCCGTATTTAACACGGTAACAAAATCCGTACAATAATAATTTGCCACCCATTCAAGTAATTTTAAATATTTTAATGAGAAAAGCGGGGTTTCATCCAAAATTCTGTTTATTTTTTTTACTCTTATACCCTCCGGGACATAATCAGTAAATCCCACAACAAAGGCATTAACTAATCCTTGCCGTCCGAATGGCACCAAAACTGCCTGCCCTACTTGCAAAACATTTTCCATTTCGGCAGGAATATTGTAACTGAAGGTTTTAACCCCCAAGCCCTTTATATTTACTAAAACAACTGCATACCTCATTAAGAATATTATACGTTAAATTTACTCATTCTGTAATGTGCATTTGTTAAGTTTTGTTAAGATGGTTCTTCTTTTTTAGATTTTAAAAAAGTCCCTGTTAACGCGCATTACAGGATTTTTATGTAAACTTTTGTAACAAAAACATTCCAAAGCTGTTACAAAAAATTTCATTCAGGGAATTAGGAACACATAGAAGCAAGGACGCTCACACGAAGAAGGTGTGACAGGAAGGATTATAAAATGGCATTAACAATTAATACAAATATATCGTCTTTAGTAGCGCAAAATAATTTAGCAAAAGCTACAACCTCATTAAACAAAGCTATTGAGAGAATGACAACCGGCTACAAAATTAATCACGCAGGTGATAACGCAGCCGGATATTCAATTGCAAAAAATTGGGAAACACAACTCGGTTCACTCGACGTTGCTGCTGACAATGCAGCAATGGGTGCTGATATGATGTCTACTCTTGAAGATCACTATGCATTAATTTCAAATCACTTGCAGCGTGTCAGAGATTTGACCGAACAAGCTGCTAACGGCACTTATGGTACAGATTCTTTAAGTGCAATCGAATCTGAAATTACTGCAAGATTAGATGAAATAGATAGAATAACAGCTAACTGCGAATACAATGGCAGAAAGATGATGAACGGGGATATTACAAGCAGTATAAACCTTCAAGTAGGTTTATATTCCGGTTCGGATAGCCAAATTACACTGGACAGCACATTGTTTGCAGCTGCAGATGTAGCTACATTATTCGGTGAAGCAAAAGCAACAGTAGCATCAAAATGTGCCGGCTTAACCGAAGGAACAACAGCATCATCAATGTTGAATAAGATTGATACGGTTATCAAAAATATTTCTAACAGAACGACCACTCTTGGTGCTGCTCAGAACAGAATCGATTCTGCAATTGAATCTATTAGTGTACAAGCTGAAAATATTACATCTTCGCTTTCTACACTTAGAGATGCTGATATTGCGGAAGAATCGTCTAAGTACATTCAAGCACAAATACTTCAACAGGCCGCATCGACATTATTGTCGACCGCAAACCAAACACCGAGTATTGCTTTGAATTTACTCTAAAAAAATAAGAACGAGTGAAGTATAGGATGTATTTTACTCTTCTTCATATTTAAAAATATGCGAGGAACGCATATTGGGATACTAAGTAAGTCAGAAAGGAGTCAAAAATGGCACTTACAATCAACACAAATTTATCTTCAATCGTTGCACAAAAGAATTTGGCAAATGCAACAGGTTCTC
>CAJOOA010000092.1 GCA_905236055.1 Candidatus Gastranaerophilales bacterium
GAAATACATCCGGAATATAAGAAAACCGTTATTAAATGTGTTTGCGGTAATGAAATCGAAACTGGTTCTGTAGCAGACGATATCACAGTGGAAATTTGTTCAAACTGCCATCCGTTCTTTACCGGTCAACAAAAGATCCTCGACTCAGAAGGACGTGTTGAAAGATTTAATAAACGTTACGGAAACAAAAAGTAATATTAAAAATAAAAAAGCGGGGCGTAATTCAATATACGCCCCATTTTTTGTGCGAAATTTAAAGTACCATAGCCAAAATCATAAGTATCATTGCACCGATTTCCATTGCGGTTGACATGTGTTGTTGAAACTTCTGGGAATCATATTTCTTTGATGATTTTTTTGCTTTATTAACGCTATTTAATCGTTTTATTCTTGTTTTTGTATCATCATTTGAAAATTCGGTACCGAAAGTGTCAAATTCGAGCTGGGATAATTCGTCATCGAAATTTCCCGTTGAAACAGGATTATTTGAATAATCAGAATACTCTCCGTAATTTGTATATGGTCGTGAAAAATTTCTTTGACCGTAAGGCATTGTGCTGTACCTGTTTGAATTTAATCCACTCAGGGCTTTCGAATACAAAGCGTTATCGTCATATTTAAAACGATCATTATCGGTTAGCAGAGCTTCGGGCATGGCAGCTGTTTTTATTCGGTACATTCTTGTTGAATAATCATCTACATCATAAATCTTCCCGAACAATTTTCTTTCGATAGTAACAATTCTTGTATGGAAATCTCTGTTTTTGTACGTTGTGCCGAAAAGTTTTTGTTCTATTTCATTAACTATAGGATAATCTACTGTACTGTCGGCTTTTTCTTCCTCAAGAAAAGTATCCTCACTCGGGGTAATTTCGAGTCCTATCATCTCGGAATTAATATCGTCTGATAATTTCTTTATTCTGGAAGTTAAATCCCCTGAAAACTCTTTCCCATATATTGTTTTTTCCAATCTTGAGACGCGATTTTTAAGTTCGTCATTTATGTAATCAAATCCGTATAAATTATTTTCTATTTTAGAAATTTCAGCCATCTGTGTTTGATTAGCGGAGTAAGTTTTCGGAACAAAAACAATGTTTACGGAAAAAATCAAAAAAATATATACAAAAAATTTCTTCATAATGATACAACTTTGCCTTTGTACTCAATATAAAGTTCTTTTTGGTATTGTTCTATTGAACAATGATGTTAAAATCCAAAGGTTTAAAACTAATCATATTATTTAGATAGATTTGTGGTAAAGGTTATTATGTGGGGCTTTTTATTATAATCAACTTATCAGATATAAAGTTTAGCAAAATCTAAATCGCTTTTAGAAGTTATTTTTATATTTTTGTAACTCCCCTCGACTATATAAACCGGAATATTAAGTTCCTCAAGCATGGAGGAATCATCGGTGTAGTTTTTGTTTTTTAATTTTTCGTGGGCAAATTTTATTAATTCTGTTTTAAATGCTTGTGGTGTTTGAGTGTTGTATAACATGCTTCTATCGATTGTACGTATAATTTTTCCTGTTTCATCAACCTCTTTAATGGTGTCGGTTGTCTTTGTCATAACGGAAACAGCATCAAATTTTTGAACAGATTCAATAATATTTTTTATTATTTCTTTTGTAATCAGCGGTCTGGCTCCGTCATGAATTATTACATATTCTTCTTTTACATATTCCAAAGCTTTACAAACAGATTCTTGTCTTGTTTCTCCACCCTCAATGATTATCACTTTAGTATCTGCAAAAAGCTCTTTGAAGTTTTCTATTGCCGAAATATTTGCGGGTATTATAATTTCTTTTATGTCTTCAAAACTTTTGAATGGTTCGAGCGAGTGTTCAATAACCGTTTTTGAATCAATTTTTTCCAAAAGTTTGTTTTTGTTTCCGTAGCGGGAAGATGTGCCTCCGGCTGTGATTATAAGAGAGAAACCCATTACTTATACTCCTTTCACCCAAAATGGTCATACAAATTTAGTTCATCATAATTTGAAAAGTTTTTCCCGTCTGTTGAAA
The DNA here is from genome assembly GCA_905236055.1 of Candidatus Gastranaerophilales bacterium. GTDB lineage: Bacteria > Cyanobacteriota > Vampirovibrionia > Gastranaerophilales > Gastranaerophilaceae > CAG-196. The sequence continues at coordinate 2,024 of CAJOOA010000092.1, forward strand.
GTCTGTAACCGTTATATTTAATGACTTTACCTATCACATAATAATCTTTTAGTTCTTTCAAAAATTCTTCCGGAACTGCTGCAACAAGATTGTAATCCTCTGCGCCGAACATACCATCTACGTGTTTGGCTTCAATTGTACAATTGCTTGCTTCCGCAATTTTAAAAAGAGCATCTGCTAGCCCGTCTGATGTATCCATCATTGCATAATCCGATTGTATTTTTGTTGAAATTCGTTCGGAAAACTCCGGATATAATTTGGGTTCAAGATGAATTTTTATATTTTCTGATTCTTTTTGTTCATCAATCAGTTCTTTTAAACCCTTAGAACTTAAACCGTATTTTCCTTTTGTAATTACGATATAACCTTCTTTCGCGTGTGCCCTTGAAGAAATTTTTCTTCCCTCAGTGCTCCCGATTGCAGTAATTGAGATAAATATTTTATCTCCGCTTGTTATATCTCCCCCCGCAATTTTTGCGCCATATGAACCTGCTTGAATACCCTGATACAATTCACTTATAAAGTACTCGTCAATACCGTTCGGTATTGATAAGCCGACTGTAATATATTCGGGCTTTCCTCCCGATGCCAGAATATCACTTATATTAACCGCACAAGCTTTATATCCGATTTGATAAGGAGTTGCCCATTCTCTTTTAAAATGTACATCTTCAACGAAGTTATCTTGTGTTATAACGATGCCAATGTCTTTAAGATATGCACAATCGTCCCCCAAAAAATCCGAATTCGTTCTGTTCTTTATAATGTCAATAAAATCAAGCTCTTTCATAGGCATATTATATCAGAAAGATTTTTTTAATTAAAATGTGCTAATTGTTGATAAATCTAGCAAATGACAATCCAAAGGAGCCGTCTGGTCCATCTGCCCAGATAGATTCCGAGAACGGTGAAAAATATGTCGTAAAATACCTGAATTCCGCTTTGTGAAAATATCCAACCGAAAATTAAATCTGCGGAAGCGTGTCTTAATGTTGCAATAAACAACATGTACAGTATTCCCAATATATGAATTGAAAGTACTCCTAGCACTGTCATTAAGAGGATTCTTAGAAAATCAGTTTTTATTTTTAATAAAGTTCCCGTGAAAAATATTGCCGGAATAAATGCAAGAATATACCCGAAGCCATATTCAAAAAGGTAAGTTATACCTCCTCCAAGTGCAAAAATAGGGAAAAACATACCTAAAATTATGTATACCAAAACGGTCAATATTCCGAATTTTCTGCCCAAAAGTGCCACAATAAAAAATACCATAGGAATTTGAGGTATGTATTTGTAAGTTTTTGTAAAATGGCTTACTATTTGTGAATTATCCGGATTTTGTCCCAAAAAAGAAAAAGTATCTAAAGGTAAATACGGATGCTGCAGGGTTACCTGAGTAAAGGTTGCCGCAATCAAAAGCAGAACGCATAAACACATCAATATAAGAGTTCCCAATGTGATTCTGACGGGCTCTCCGTTATATTTAAAACTGTTTAATTGTCTTTCTATACGTTTTGTCATTTTATTTCAATATAATTTTTTAAGTTTTTACGATTTTTTTCAAACAATGTTTTAAATTTATCGTAAAAGATGTTTTCAGTCCACATGATAAGAGCACTTTCGTTGTTATCCTGATAATACCCTTTTCTTGTTCCCAAAGATGAAAATCCGTATTTTTTATATAATTCTATAGCCGGAATGTTTGATTCTCTGACTTCAAGAGTCAAATATTTTATTTTGGCTTCATAACAATCTTCGAGGATTTTTACAATAAGCGCCTCTCCAATATGCTTTCTCCTGTATTCCGGATTAACTGCAATTGTGGTTATGTGGGTTTCATCAATTATGTTCCATGTGCCTGCATAAGCAATGGTATTACCTTCGGAATTTTTTGCACAGTAATATTTGGCAAGATTATTATTCATTTCATCATAAAATGAAGATTTTGCCCAATGATGTTCACCATAAGAAGCGGCCTCTATTTTCACCACATCTTCAATATCTTCAGTTGTCATTTTAGTAATATATATTTGAAATAAAGTATCTACGGACATATACTTTCCCAATCTATATCATCTTCGGTTTCTTCCCCCGGTTCAACAATATGGTCACCATCTTCAAGCATAAGCATGAGAGAAAGCCGTAATTGTTTTTTGTAATTTTCAAGGGCTTTTTCTCTTGTTTTCGCACAAAATGCGAAGCTTGGAATCTCTTTAATTTCAATGTAATGATAAGGATTTCCGTTAAAATCCAAATCCGTACCTTCGATCAAAGTCCAGTTAAGGTTTAAATAGTAATCCAAATCTTTTTCTACATTTTCACTCATCAAGAGACCTTTCATTGAGCGGTTGTTTAAGCATAACACCTTCGCCTCCTATAACATTTACCTGTTTACCATTAATATACAGATATGTCGGAACGGAAGAATTTGCGTTGGCGGTTTTAATTAGCTGCTTAATTCTCATATATGTACTCTCTGCGCCGCCTCCTGATTCGAAGTCTGAAGACAAGTCAATTAATATGCTGTCTGAAGATTCTCTTAAGGAAAGCAATTTCGTTCTTTGAGGAATTTCGGAGGTAAAGCCCTTTGATTTTTCCCATTTTGAAGGAGCGAGTAAAAGCTCATTTATTGCGTACGCAAAGCATGATTTTTCTGTTGATAAATCACAGCTTCTGTTTATTGAACGTATTTTTCCGGATTTATCCAAAATGAATATTTTAACATTTTTAATTCCGTTTTTATTTTCGTTTTGGTTAGCATCCTCAACATTGCTTTCCGTTAACGGATTATATTCTTGATGGGAATCAGGATTTTTATTAAACTCAGGAAATTTAAAACCATTTCCGAAAAAGGAAAAATAAACGTACAGTATAGATATAAGTATTAATATAAATAATCCCCATTTTTGCTGATAATTCATTTATTTATCTCCTTTTACATATATTTTACCATTAATTACCACAATATCGTCAAGTATTTTTATTCCTTCAATTTTTATATCACCCTTTTTATTGTCAATAAGTTTCATGGTGAAATTAAGCGGGTTAAGTATGTTTATTAAATTGGCAACTTTTTTTAGCGGCAAATTCCCGTATGCTTTGTCAAAAGCGATATTACAAGGGAAAATTTCATTATTTACGATACGAAGTCCGCTTGATACGACAAACGTTCTGTCATTTTCTCTTGGGGATATTGGGAAATTGTAACTCATAATTACATGTAACTTGTTATTTTTAATTTTTACTTGCACATCATTGAGTGTAAATACAGGATACGCTCTTTTATTTATTTTTCGTAGTATTTTTAAGTATTCTTCAGTCCTCAGGCCGTCATTAATACTTTTTTCGGAAAGATGCAATTCATACTTAAATCCCATATCTGTTTTTATAATGACGGGGTTCTGCCTGTAATCAATCCAATTGTAATCTGTTAGAGTCTGTAATGTAAAATAAGGGATTTCTATTCCTTCCAAAGTTATATTTTTCCCTTTGATTTCAAGGGATTTAAATATACCTTGCTTCAGGCCGTATAGCGTATAGCCCTTAAATTTGACTTTATATTTGCCAGGTGCTTGTTTTTTTAGAGAATGTTTAATTGCTGATTTTGCGGCAAAATCTCCCATGCAATGCATTGAGAGAAGATGTTTATTATTTTTCAGATAATCTTCCGTTATTTTGTTATTCTCAGAAAATACCGGCAATATAAAAATAGTGAATATGATTAAAAAACTTAAAAATTTTTTCATATTTTCTAGCTTTCTTTAACGTTTTTAAAAAATTCATCCGATATAAGTTGAGAATATTTTTTCTTTTCGCTAATTGAAATAATAAGTTTTTCAGAGCCGTCAGATGTTTTTAAACTTCCTACTATCCCTGTTAAATCTGATATCGGGAATTTGTTTGCTTTTGCTTCAAATTTCGCATACGGAACACTTTGACCGTATGCAGTCATTGTACCTTTAGAAAGTACTCTGATGTCTTGAAAAGAAATTGCTTGATATTTTAATTTTGATATGGCTTCACGCAGTTTTTCTTCGGTATTATTTCCAGTGATATCTTCTTTTGTAAGCAGCGGTTTATTTCCCGAATCCACTATACACATTTTTTGACCGGAAACTTTATGCTCCGCAAGGACTGCCTTGTAGCCCAAAAGGTTTACTGTATTGTCAATCTGAAATTCTTCATGTAAAGAAGAAAAATCGCCTATTGTTTTTGCTCTGTTTTCGGCATGCTGCTGTATAAAATTTGATATTCCGGAAATTGCCGATTCAACGTATTTTTGACCGCCAATGGCGTTAAATCCTATAAAAGCCAGTACGAGAAGACAACTGTTAAAAACAATTTTTATCAATCTAAACATAGCTTGCACCTCAACTTTATATTATGTACAATTATAACTATGACAAAACCTGAAATCAATCATATAAACAGTAATGACGTGGTTCTTGATGATACTACGGAGGTCATGCGTCAATATTTAAAAATAAAGCGTGAAAATGCGGATTCTATTCTGTTATACCGGCTTGGCGATTTTTATGAAACTTTTTTTGAAGATGCAGAACTCCTTTCAAGAGAGTTGCAGTTAACTTTAACCGGAAAGGATGCCGGTAAGATATTGGGTAGGGTTCCATTAGCGGGTATTCCTGCCAAAGCGGTTGATAACTATTTGGAAAAACTGGTTGCAAGGGGCTATAAGGTTGCAATTTGCGAACAACTTGAAGACCCAAAATTGGCCAAAGGGCTTGTCGACAGGGGAATCGTAAGGATTATAACTCCGGGAACAATTCTTGAAAGTAAATTTTTAAATCAAGGAAGTAATAATTATGTATGTGCGCTCATTGAAGAAAAAGGACAATGGGGTTTTGCGTACACAGATATTTCTACAGGTGAATTTTGGGCGGCGAACTTGAATTACGATGCTGTTTTTACAGAGCTTGCAAGAATTCAGCCGAAGGAAGTAGTTGCATCTGCTAAGAAACTAAAACTTGAGCCATTTCAAATTGTTCCGGAAGAAAAAGTTGATTTGCCTGACGAAATAGTCGACAATTATAATTGCGTGAAAGTTCCTGTTCGCGTATTTGAAAGTGATTTTGCACAGAATAATTTGAAAGCGGTTTTCAAGTTATCTAATCTGGATTCACTCGATTATAAAGGAAATGAACTTGCATACAGAGCGTCTGCGGGTGTTCTTTCATATATTTGGGAAAATATGAAAGGAGAATTTCCCAAATTCGACAAAATAAATTTGTATGAACTCTCGAAATACGTTTCTATTGATACATATACGAGAAAAAGTCTTGAACTTACAGAAACGGCAAGAGAAAAAAATAAATATGGTTCATTACTTTGGGCAATTGATAAAACGACAACAAGTATGGGCGCAAGACTGCTCAAAACTTGGATTTGCCAGCCGTTAAAAGATAAAGAACAAATTTTGAAGCGGCAGAATATTGTTAAAATACTGGTTGAAAATTCTTCTGCAAGGTTCGATATTGAAAATATAATGAGGGACATATACGATATCCAGCGGCTTTCTTCGAGGATGAGCAACGGAACTGCAAGTCCGAGAGATTATTTAAGTTTAAAGACAACTTTAAATGTATTTCCAAATCTTGTAAATGCAGTAAAATCAATTGATGTTGATATTTTTAGACATATTGAACCCGAACTTGAAAAGATAAAAGATTATGCTGATTTAATAGAAAAAACTATTAATGAAAACCCGCCGATTTTGATAAAAGAGGGTGGAATCATTAAAGCCGGTGTTAATTCGACATTGGATTATTTACGGGATTTGATGACAAACGGAGAGACTTGGCTTAAACAATTTGAGGAATCCGAAAAACAAAAAACGGGAATTACCACGTTGAAAGTGGGTTATAACAGAGTTTTTGGATATTATATAGAGGTTACTAATTCTCACCTCGGCAAAGTCCCTTCCGATTACATAAGGAAACAAACTCTTACCGGAGGAGAAAGATTTATAACGGATACTCTAAAGAAACACGAAGACGAAGTTTTAACTGCACAAATTAAAGCAAATGAATTGGAGTACAAGTTATTCAGTGATTTTAGAGAATATTCAAAAGAATTTGTCGATTTGATAAGAGAAATTTCACGATTGGTGGCGGAACTTGATGTTCTATGCTCTTTTGCTTCAATCGCCTCTGAACAGAATTACGTTTGTCCCGAAATTGATGAAAGTACTGATTTTATAATCAAAAACGGTCGTCATCCGGTTTTGGAAAAAATTCTGCCGTTGGGTTCCTATGTGCCGAATGACCTTGATATATCTTCTGAGGATGTTTTAAAACCGCAGTTTATGATACTTACGGGTCCTAATATGGCAGGGAAATCAACATATATGAGGCAAAATGCACTCATAATCATTCTTGCTCAAATAGGTTCATTTGTGCCTGCCGATTATGCAAAAATCGGGCTGACAGACAAAATATTTACACGTGTCGGCGCAAGCGATGATTTAACTCTCGGCAAATCAACATTTATGGTAGAAATGTCTGAAACAGCTTATATTTTAAACCGTGCTACAAAAAAGAGCTTTATTTTAATTGACGAAATCGGTCGGGGCACGAGTACTTATGACGGAGTTGCAATTGCCTGGGCTGTTGCGGAATACATAGCAACTAAAATCCAAGCAAGATGTATATTTGCGACACATTACCATGAATTGAATGTAATGGCAAATACTTATCCTCAAATAAAAAATTATCGAATAACTGTATCGGAACAAGATGGTGAAATCGAATTTTTAAGAAAGATTGTTCCGGGAGGTGCAAGCAAGAGTTACGGAATTCAGGTTGCTAAAATGGCGGGGATTCCATCTACAGTTGTTGAACGTTCAAAAGAACTGATGAATAAAATGCAAAAGGATTCTTCAAAGAATTTATCAGGTAAGAAGAAACTAAATGAAAAAATACCTGAAGTTGAAGCACCTCAGCTAAATTTGTTTTAAATATTAAAAGACCGGTTTCATAAACCGGTCTTTTTTATAAATCAAAGATTCTACTCACCTATAGAGATGTAGCAATCTTTTCTCTTATCCACATAAGTTGTGTGTAACAACTCGTGTGCTTTATGAGAATTAGGTTTCTCAAGGTGTTTAGAGTAAAGGTCTTTGATTTCCGGATTTTCATGAGATTTTCTCCATTCACCTGTTTCATCATCTTTGTAAAGACCTTTTGCCCGAAGTTCCTTGATGTTTGAGTCATTACAGCTTTGCGGCTGACCGCCTCCGTTGATACAACCTCCGGGGCAAGCCATTACTTCAAGCATTTGATAATCTGCTTTACCTTCCTTGATTTCTCTTATGCATTTTTCAGCTTCTCTTAGAGTATTAACGATTTTAACCTTAACTTTAGTTCCCTTAAGGTCAAGCTCGACAGTTTTAACTCTGTGAGTTCCTCTCATTTCGTTGATTACAACGTCTTTAAGAGTTTCGCCTGTTACAACTTCGTAAGCTGTTCTTGCAGCTGCTTCCGCAACACCGCCTGAAACACCGAAGATTGTACCTGCACCTGTGTATTTACCGAACGGTGAATCCGGTTCTTCACCTTCAAGTGCCTTAAAATCAATTCCGGCGCCCTTAATCATTCTGCCGAGTTCTTGAGTTGTAAGAACATAATCAATTTCCTGACGTCCATCAGCCATCTTGAATTGTTCACGTTTTCCTTCATATTTCTTAGCTGTACAAGGCATTATAGATACGCTTACCAAGTTTTCAGAAGTAATTTCAGGATAATATTGAGGAACATATTCTCTGATTATTGCACCAAGCATACCTTGAGGTGATTTGCAGCTTGATAAATGCTCAAGCATATCAGGATGCTGTGTTTCCAAGAATCTAACCCAACCCGGGCAGCATGATGTAAATAACGGAAGTTTACCACCATTTTGTAAACGGTCGATAAATTCGTGAGCTTCTTCCATAATTGTTAAGTCAGCTGAGAAGTTAGTATCAAATACTAAGTCGAAACCGATTTTCTTCAAAGCTGCATTAATTTTCTTAGTAGAATTTACTCCCGGTTCAAGCCCAAACATTTCGCCTATTGCAACACGAACTGATGGTGCAAATTGAACAACAACTTTCTTAGCAGGATTTGTAATTGCGTTCCAAACCTCGTCTAATTGAGTTGAATTAATAGTCAAGGCACCGGTAGGACAAACTGCAGCACATTGACCGCAATTAATACATTCGCTGCTTGCAAGAGGTCTGCCTGCCATTGGTTCTACAACAGTTTTACTTCCTCTGTTAGCGAAGCCCAAAACCTGCAAGCCCTGATGTTCATCACAAGCTCTTACGCAAGCGCCGCAAAGGATGCACTTGTTATTATCACGGACCAAAGCACATGAAGAATCATCAATTGGCGCCATAACTTCTCTTTGAGCGTATTGTTTAACACGTTTGATACCATATTCTTCAGCATATCTTTGAAGTTCGCAGTTACCTGATTTATCACAAGTTGTACATTCTCTGTCGTGGTTTGCCAAAAGCAATTCCAAAACCATTTTTCTGATTTTTCTGACTTTTTCTGTGTTCAAATGAACTTTAATATTTGCTTCCGGAGGCATTGTACAAGATGAGTTAATCATCCTTCTGCCGTTCGGATATTCAACTTCCACAACGCACATTCTGCAAGCGCCAAAGGAAGTTAAGTCAGGTCTATAGCAAAGTGTCGGAACATTCATACCTGCTTTCCTAATTACTTCCAACAGGTTGGGTTCATTAGTAAATTCGACTTCTTTACCTTCTATAAATAATGTTTTCTTTTCGTCTGTCATTTCTATTTCCCCCTATTCCTTACCTATTGCCTTGAAAGGACAAGCATTTAAGCAGGCCTCACACTTGATACATTTAGATTGATCAATCTTATGAGGATTCTTAACTGTTCCTTCAATTGCGCCGACAGGACAAGTTCTTGCACACTTTGTACAACCCTTACATAATTCAGGGTTAATTGAAATTTTCTTCATAGCGGTACAAACGCCTGCAGGACATTTGTGATCCTTGATATGAGCAATATATTCATCTTTA